>NZ_JBITBY010000003.1:0-51153 GCF_044452665.1 Kitasatospora sp. NPDC051853
TCGTCCAACTCGCTTGCGTCTTCCGCGACCTGACGGCCTGTCCGACGTTTCAAACCTTAGCCGATCCCCGCTCCGAAAAGCGAATCCAGCCGCAATCCATATAAACGCACACGCCAAATAGACCCACCCCGCAAAAGAGCACGGGGCAGCACTGATTCAGAGGTGGTGTTCCAAGGATTGGCTCCCCCGGGACCGTCCGTGCAGAGCGCGCGTCCGGTTCTCCCTGTCAGGCAGCTCGAAGAACACTAGACCTCTGCGAGGGCAACGTCAACCCGGGGAGGGGCGGTCCGCGGGGACCTGGAAGGCCAGGATCGCGACGTCGTCGTCGTGCTCGGTGGTGACGCCCATGGTGCGGAGCAGGCGGGCGCAGACCACGTCGGGGCTGCCGACGGCGCCGGCCAGGGTGTGGGCCAGCTGGTCGATGCCGTGGTCGATGTCCTCGTCGCGGCGTTCGACCAGGCCGTCCGTATAGAGGACGCCGGTGGTGCCGGGGAGGAGGCGGAGGGTGTGGGAGAGGTGGGTGCCGCCGCCGGTGCCGAGTGGGGGGCCGTTCTGTTCCTCTCCTCTGAGGACGGTGCCGTCGGGGCTGCGGAGGAGGAGGGGGAGGTGGCCGGCGGAGGCGTAGACGAGGGTGGCGGGGGCCTGGTCCCAGACGGCGTAGGTGCAGGTGGCGATCTGGTTGGCGTCGATCTCCATGGCGAGGCCGTCGAGGAGGGTCATCACCTCGTGCGGGGGGAGGTCGAGGCGGGCGTAGGCGCGGACGGCGGTGCGGAGCTGGCCCATCACGGCGGCGGCGCGCAGGCCGCGGCCCATGACGTCGCCGATGACCAGGGCGGTGCGGCCGCCGCCGAGGCCGATGACGTCGTACCAGTCGCCGCCGACGGCGGCCTCGGCGCCGCCGGGTTGGTAGGTGGCGGCGACGGTGAGGCCGGCGGGCTGTTCGAGCTTCTGCGGGAGGAGGCTGCGCTGGAGGGTGACGGCGGCTTCGCGCTGGCGGCTCTCGGCCTCGCGCAGGCGGGTGGCGGCGAGGACCTGGTCGGTGACCTCGGCGGCGTAGACCAGGACGCCGACGGGGTGGCGGACCGCGTCGTCGTGGGCGCCGGGGCCGTCGCCGGTGCCGAGGGGGGCCGGGCCGGCGCCGACCAGGGCGGCCGAGGCGGCGGCCGCTGCCGCGGCCGGGTCGGTGCCGCCCTCGCTGCCGAGCGGGACGCAGGAGACGTTGTAGTAGCGGCTGCCGTCGAGGCCGATGATCCGGCGGGCCTTGACGCTGCGGGGGCGGCCGCTGCGGAGGGCCTGGTCCATCAGGGGGAGGACGCCGAGGCCGGCCAGCTCGGGGAGGGCCTCGACGGCGGGGAGGCCGGGTGGGCGGTCGCCGAAGAGGTCGCGGTAGGCGCGGTTGGCGTAGCCGAGCTGGTGGAGGGGGCCGTAGGTGACGGCGACCGGGGCGGGGAGGCGGCCGAGGACGTTCCGCAGGTCGTAGAGCTCGTGGATCTCGCGCAGGTCGAGCAGGGCGCCGGGCACGCCGGGTTCGCGCGGGGCGGGCAGGTTGAGCGGCTCGCCGGGCGCGGGGGGCGGGGCGGGACGCCAGGCTGCTCCGGTGAGCCTGGCGCTCCAGCGCATGAGGTTCAAGCGACGGCCGTTCCTTCGGGGGGCCAGCTCGACGGGTCCGCGAGTTCCCGAACGAGTTCCCGAGCGAGTTTCTGACGGATCATCACATCGTGTGCTCGGCAGTGCACTCGGCGTGATGGTCCGGACGGGCTGATCCTGTCAGGCCGGGGTGCGATTCCGGAAGTCGTACGACCATTGCGGGGTGTTTCGTCCCACCTTGTGGGACGTACTGCGCCAGGAGCCGCCCCGGAGCGGACCGTCCCCGTCACGGCTTGAAGCCCGCCTCGAACTCCGAGCGGGGGTGTTCGACCGCGCCCAGCGAGACGACCTCCCGGCTGAACAGCCCGCCGAGCAGCCAGCCCGTGAGCACCCTTATCCGCCGTTCGGTGCTGGGCAGACCCCGCAGGTGGCGGGCGCGGTGCAGCCACCAGGCCCGGCGGCCGGTGAGCCGGCCGCCCCGGCTGGTGTGGGCGACCGCGCGGCGCAGCCCGAGGGAGGTGGAGCAGCCGGCCCGGCCCGGCTGGTAGGGCGTCAGGGGACCGCCGGTCAGGGCGGCGGCCAGGTTCTCGGCCAGCAGGGTGGCCTGGGCGACGGCGTGCTGGGCGTTGGGGGCGCAGTCGGCGGGGTGGCCGAGGCGCTCGGGTGCGGTCGGGTCGGGGACGGAGGCGCAGTCGCCGGCGGCCCAGAGGTCATTCACCGCGACTCCGTCAGGTCCGGCGGCCTGGAGGGTGGGCAGGCAGCGCACCCGGCCGTGCCGGTCGAGCGGGAGGTCGGAGTCGCGCAGCAGCGGGGCGGGGCGGACGCCGGCCGTCCAGACCAGGGTGCGGGCGCAGAAGCGGCTGCCGTCGGAGAGGGTCATCAGGCGGTCGGCGGCGGAGTCCAGGGTGGTGGAGAGGCGGACGTCGACGGAGCGTTCGCGCAGCTCGGCCAGGGTGAGGTCGGCGAGCTCGGGCGGTTCCTCGGGGAGGATCCGGTCGCGGGCCTCGACCAGGACCCAGCGCAGGTCCTCGGGCTGGAGGTTGTGGTAGCCCTTGGCGGCGTACCGGGCCATGTCCTCCAGTTCGGCCAGGGCTCCGACCCCGGCGTAGCCGGCGCCGACGAAGACGAAGGTCAGGGCGGACTGGCGGAGCTCGGGGTCCCGGGTGGTGGAGGCCAGGTCGAGCTGTTCCAGCACGTGGTTGCGCAGGGCGACCGCCTCGCCGACGGTGGCGAAGCCGAGGCCGTGTGCGGCCAGGCCGGGGACGGGGGCGGTGCGGGAGACCGAGCCGGGGGCCACCACCAGGACGTCGTACGGGAGTTCGGTGAGTTCGACGGCGCCGTCCCGGTCGACCGGGGTGAGCGTGACCCGGCGTTCGGCGTGCTCGATCCGGACCACCCGGGAGGTGAGCACCCGGCACTCCGTCAGCAGGCGGCGCAGCGGCACCACCACGTGGCGGGGGTCGACCGAGCCGGCCGCGACCTCGGCCAGCAGCGGCTGGTAGGTGAGGTAGGGCCGGGGCTCCACCAGGGTGATCTCGGCCCGGCCGTCGCGGAGTTCGGCCTTGAGCAGCTGTTGCAGGCGCAGGGCGGTGGCGGTTCCGGCGCAGCCGCCGCCGACGATCAGGATCCTGATGGGGCCACCTCTTTCCGGTGTGAGCGCGGGTGGGCGGCCGGGCCCGCCCGGCCGCGTCCTCCATGACGCCCTGTCGGGTGGTGTCTTGTCCACAGGCCGTACCGGATCGGGTGGTGGAAACCGGCCGCGGAGTGGACCGCCAGGTGGACCGCAGGTGGCCGGGATTTGCCGTCATCCGGGCCTTTAGGTCCACTTCTGCCGCGAACTTCCTTGAACTATGGTCGGATTGTGCGTTGGGCCGGGCAGGTACCGGCCCCGTGGAGCTGTCCGACTGCAGTGGGCCCGACCGGGGAAGGTTGGTGCGGAAGTCCGCCCGATCCGGGGCGGCACCGTCCTGCTCGGGCACCGCCGTGCACCTGGGGGGTGCCCGAGCGGCCGGACTGTGTGGCGCCCGTCCGGGCGCCTTCGGGGGAGGTTGTCATGACTGATCAGGAACAACTGCTGGGGCTGCCCGTGCCACTAGCGGCGGACCGCGGCGCTGCCGGGGTGGTGCCGGAGCAGCGCGGACCGGGTGCCCGGGAGAGCTACACCGCGCCCGAGGAGCCCTCGGGCGCGGCCCGGCTGCGGGTGGACGCCCGGCGGAACCTGGAGAGCGTGCTGCGCGCCGCCCGCCAGGTCTTCGGCGAGCTCGGCTACGGGGCCCCGATGGAGGAGGTCGCCCGTCGCGCCGGGGTCGGCGTGGGCACCGTCTACCGGCGCTTCCCTAGCAAGGAGGTGCTGGTCCAGCGGATCGCCGCCGAGGAGGTGGCCTGGCTGACCGCGCAGGCGAAGGAGTCGCTGTACGGCGGCTCCGGCCCGTGGGAGGCGCTGGCCGGGTACCTCTCCCGGGCGGTCGGCTCCGGCGCCGGGCGGCTGCTGCCGCCCTCGGCGTTCCGCTACGCGGAGGAGCTGGCCACCTTCCGGGACGCGGCCGAGCCGCAGGTGCCGGAGCAGCTGCGCCGCACCGAGGGTTCCGGGGCGTACGGGACGGAGCAGCCGTCGGCGCACCGCGCCGCGGAGCCGGCCGGGGACGCGGACCCGCGTCAGCTGCTGCACCTGCTGGCCGCGTTGGTGGCCCGGGCGGGTGCGGCCGGCGAGCTGCGGCCGGGGGTGACCGTCGCGGACGTGGTGCTGGTGCTCACCGCCGCCGTGCCGGTGCACGCCAGGACCGCGCGCGAGGAGGGTGCCGAGACCGGGGCGGACGAGGGTCAACCCCAGGACGCCCCGGCGGAGCGGCTGTTGCAGATCCTGCTGCACGGGCTGCGGGCCCGCTGAGCGGTCGGCACCCGTACTGACCAGGTGTCCTGCCGTTCGGTCCGGGGCCGGGAGGCCTTCCGGCCCCGGACCGCCGGCGGTGCCCGTACGGGTGGGTCCGGACGGGTGCGGCTTCCCGTGCCCGCTCCGCTATGCCATTCTTTGGCCGTGGTTGGAGCCATTGTCCCGTTGCGCGCCGTTCGCCCGGCCGTGGCCGCGGTCCGCGCCGGGTCGGCGCGCCGGACGGTCACCGTGGTCGGTCGGACGGTCCCGGGGCGTACCCCGGCCCGGTGGGAGGCACGTTGAGCGCCGAGGAGCAGAACGAGCACGGCCACGGGCTCGACGCGCCCGGCCAGGTGCCGGACCAGGGCGGGGCCCCCATCCGCGAGTCGCTGCCCGGTGGCCGGGCCGCCGCCGTGCCCCCGGGCCGGGTGCCCGGGCAGGCCGCCGCCGGACAGGGCGGGGTCACCCCGGAGGCCTTCATGGGCGTGCCCGGGGAGCCGCCGGCCCGCCCGGTGGTGCCCGCCCCGGCCGATCCGGTGGACGGGGAACGGCCGCCCTCCGACGCCGAGTTGACGGCACTGGTGCGGGCCGGGGACGACACCGCGTACGAGGAGATCTACCGGCGGCACGCCGACTCGGTGCGCCGCTACGCCCGGACCTGCTGCCGGGACAGCTTCACCGCCGAGGACCTGGCCGGCGAGGTCTTCGCCCGCACCCTGCAGGCCCTGCGGGCGGGCAAGGGGCCGGAGTTCGCGGTCCGCGCCTACCTGCTGACGGCCGTGCGCAACGTGGCCGCCGCCTGGGCGCGCAGCGAGCGCCGCGAGCAACTGGTCGACGACTTCAGCACGTTCGCCAAGACCTCGGCCGCCACCATCGACCTGGACCTGGCCGACCCGGGCGCGGACACCTGGGCGATGGCGATGGCCGACCAGCGGATGGTGATGCAGGCCTACGCCGAACTCCCCGAGGACGACCGGGTGGTGCTCTGGCACACCGAGGTCGAGCGGGAGTCGCCGAAGACCGTCGCGGTGATGCTCGGCAAGACCGCCAACGCCACCGCCGTGCAGGCCCACCGGGCCCGGGACCGGCTGGCCGCGGCCTTCCTCCAGGCCCATGTGTCGGGCAGTCAGGACCGGGACTGCGAGGCCTACGCCAACCGGCTCGGCGCCTACGCGCGCGGCTCGCTGCGCAAGCGCGCCTCGGCCGAGGTCGGGCGCCACGTCCAGGAGTGCGACCGCTGCACGGCGGCCTACCTGGAGCTGACCGAGATCAACACCGGCCTGCGGGCGGTCCTGCCCGGCGGCGTGCTGGTCTGGGTCGGGGCCGGGTACTTCACCGCCGCCGCGGCGGCGGTGGGGGTCGGCGCGGTCGGCGCCGGGGTGGTGGCGGGAGCCGCCGCGACCGGGGGGACGAGCGCGGGTGCGGGGGCCGGGGCGGGTGCGGCTTCCGGCGGCTCCGGGGCCGGGGCCGCCGCGGGCGAGGGGCTGGGGACGGCCGCCAAGGCCGGGATCGCGGCCGGGATCGCCGTGGTCGCGGCGGCGGTGGCCGCGTACGCCTTCACCGGCGCGCCCGAGCCGAAGCGCCCGGTGGCCGCGCCGGCCGTCTCGACGCCCGCCGCGCCGCCGGCCGCGCCCGCGCCGCAGACGCCCCGGCCGGTGCCGGCCCCGCCGACGCCGGAACCCCCGGAGGAGCCGACCCCGACGCCCACCCGCCCGGCGAGCCCGACGCCCGCCCCTCCGGCCCCGCCCGCCCCGGTGAGGCCGGCTCCCTCGCCGACCCCGTCACCGAGCCCCACGCCGAGCCCGAGCCCCACGCCGGAGCGGCCCACGCCGCCCCCGGCCCCGACGCCGACCCCGCCGGAGCCCCCGGTGGTCACCCCGCCGCCGACGCCCACCCCTCCGCCGGTGCCGACACCGACGCCGAGCAGGCCCACCGTCTTCGACTTCTGGGCCGACGACCTGCCGTTCGCCCCGCCCGGCGGGCACCGCGACGTGCCGCCGACCCCGACCATCCGCCGGGGCGGCGGCTGGGTCTGGCAGCGCACCGGCCTGTGGATCGGCGGCACCCGCTACCAGCGCGGGCTGAGCGTCCGGGTGCCCGCGCAGGTCACGGTGGACCTGAACCGGAGCTGCACCTCGTTCCGCGCGATGGCCGGGCTGGAGGACGGCGGCCTGCGGTTCGGCACGGTCCGCCTCTCGGTGGAGGGCGGGGACGGCACGGTGCTCTGGCGCTCCGGCCCGCTGGTGCCGGGCGACCGCGCCGTACCGGTCACCGCCGACCTCACCGGGCAGCGCTCGTTCCGCCTGGTCGCCAGGCCGGACTCCGGTGGCTGGGGCCTGGTCGACCTGGCCAGTTGGGCGAACGCCCGGATCAGCTGCAGCTGATCCGGGCGGTGGCGGGCCCCGCCTGACGGGTGGTCAGACCGCGCAGCTGTCGTCGTCGCAGACGGCACCGGCGGGCGTCTCGGTGGCCGTCTCGGCGGCGACCTGCTCCAGGACCCGCAGGAAGGTGTCGGCCTCCTGGCCGCCCTGGACGGCCCACTTGCCCTCGAAGACGAAGGTCGGCACGGCGGAGATGCCGAGCTCGCGGCCCTCGGCGATCTGCGCGCGGACCTCCTCGGCGCCCTCGTCCCCGGCCAGGTAGGCGGCCACCCGGTCGCGGTCCAGGCCGGCGGCGGCCGCGACGTCGGTGAGCGCCGCGCGGTCGCCGACGTCCACGCCGTCGCTGAAGTGCGCCTTGAGCAGGGCCTCCTTGAGCACGCCCTGCACCTCGGCGCCGTACTCGGTCTCGGCCAGGTGCAGCAGGCGGTGGCCGAGCAGGGTGTTGGCGTGCAGCGCGGTGTCGAAGTCGAAGGTGATCCCCTCGGTCCTCCCCAGCTCGGTCACCCGGGCGTCCATCGCCACGGACTGCGGGCCGTAGCGCTCGGCCAGCCACTCGCGGTGCGGCGAGGCGGTCGCGGGGGCGTCCGGCACCAGCTGGTACGGCCGGTAGACGATCTCGACGCCGTCCTTGCCCTCGAAGCGGTCCAGCGCCTGCTCGAAGCGACGCTTGCCGACGAAGCACCACGGGCACGCGATGTCCGACCAGATCTCGACCTTCATGACTCTCCTGCTGCTCCGGATGTTCGGGGGACGGAAAGGTGAACTATCAACCAAGCTGTCCTGATTCCCGGGCGGAGGGGCTGTGACGGCGCTCACCGGGACCCTAGGGTGACGGGCATGGGGAGCTGGTACGTGATCGTGGAGTACGGGCAGTACGGGGAGCGGGAGTTCCTGCCGCGGATCGCCGTGGACGGGGACCGGGAAGCGGCCCTCACCGCGGCCGAGGAGCAGAGCCGGACCCGGCACGTCGGCATCTACGACCGGGAGCACGCGGGGCGGGTGGTGTACCGGGAGTCCCCGGAGCGGTGGCTGGTCGAGGTGAGCCACCCGGGCGAGTGGAACAAGAACAGCGAGTCCTACACGGTGCACACCTACTTCCTGCGGATCTCCGTCGCGGAGCTGGAGCACGTCGCGGAACTGCGGCTGCCGGACCCGCCCAGGCGGGGGCTGCTGCGGCGGGGCTGAACCCGCGTCAGCGGGTGACGGCGGGCGGGGCCGGGACGACCAGGACCGGGCAGGCGGCGTGGTGGACGGCGGCGGTGCTCACCGAGCCGAGGAGCAGGCGGCTGAAGCCGCCGTTGCCGCGGGTGCCGAGCACCAGGGTGTGCTGGCCCCGGGTGCAGCGGAGCAGCAGCTCGACGACATTGCCGAGCACCACGTGGAGGGTGAGGGTGCCCCGGAACGGGCGGCCACGGGAGGACTCGACGGTGGCGACGGAGCGGCGCAGGCCGTCGGCCATGCTCGCCGAGAGGCGCTCGATGCTCTCCTGCACCAGCTCGACCATCCCCGGCGGGTAACCGGTCGGGGACGGGTTCACCACCGCCAGCACGTACAGCGGCAGGCCGAACAGCTCCGCCTCGGTCATCGCCCGGTCGAGCGCCCAGAGCGAGCCGTCCGATCCGTCGCACGCCGCCAGCACCCCGGGCGGATCACCGACGGGCACCTCCCCGGACACCGGCAGGCTCTCGGGGGCCGTCACCTTCTCCGCACTCGACACTCCCCCATGATGGCCCGTCAGCCGGCCAAACCCGCGGACGGCGCGAGGTGGTTGCACCGGGGGCGCGGGGAACTGCGCGCGGGGGGACGGCACGCGCTGCAACTGGCTCGCCTGCCCCGATCTCGCACTGGGCCGCCTTCCGGTTCGCGCAGTTCCTCGCGCCCCCGGAGGCGCAGCCACGTTCGTCAGGCAGGCCTGGCGAGGGCTGGGCGGTGCGGGAGGGGGAGGCCGGTCCAGGCGGAGCCGTGGCGGCGGGCGTGGATGCGGCGGAGCCAGAGCTCAGTGGAGACCAGCTCGGCGAGGCCCGCGACGGTGTCGGGCGGGAGGTCGGTGGCGCGGGGGCCGAGGGAGGCGAGGGCGGCGTGGACGGCGGGGAGGTCGATGAGGCCGGCCTCGGCGAGGAGCGGGGCGCGGAAGAGTTCGGCGAGGCCGTCCGCGGCCAGGTGGAGCCCGGCCAGGTCGGCGGTGGTGCGGTCGGGGCGGGGGCCCCAGCCCGGGGGCAGGTCGGTGCGGGTGGCGCCGGCCAGGACGGCGCGGAGCAGGGCGTGCCGGGCGCCGGGCTGGAGGCGGGTCTCGTCGGGGAGCAGGCGGGCGGCCCGGACCACCTGGTTGTCCAGGAAGGGGGCGTGCAGGCGCTGGCCCTGCTGTTCGGCGGCGTGCAGCAGGGTGCGGTACTCGGCGGCGTGCCGGTGCAGGGCCTGCCGGGCCCGGCGGGCGCCGGGCGGTTCGGCGGGGACGGGGCCGCGGGCGGCCAGCCGGAGGCGGAGGGCGACGGCGGAGAGGGCGTCGTCGGAGAGCCAGCGGGCGGCCGGGCCGGGAACGCACCAGGCCAGCTCGGCGGCCGACCGTTCGCCGGGGCCGCCCCCGGCCGACCGGTGACGGACCGTCAGCCGGACCGCCGCGTCGTCCAGGGCCTCCGCATACCGGGCGCGGGCCAGCCGGTGGGCGGCGCGCCAGACGGTGAGGGGCGTGCGCAGGGTGCCGAACGCGCCGGTGGCCGCTGCCCGTTCGGCCCCGGTCAGGGCGGCGACCGGGGCGGCCAGCCGCCGGGCCCGGCCGGCCCTGACCAGGTCGGCGAGCCGGGCCGGATGGCCGTCCAACACCTGGCGGGCCCCGTAGCCGGTGAGGTGGTCGGCACCGCCGGCCTCGAAGCGGTGGCCCAGCCGGGCGGCGGCGACCAGGGCGGTGCCGGGTTCGTCGGTGAGCGGCCCGGGCGGCACCCCGCCGGCTCCGGCGAGCCCGGCCAGCTCCGCGTACGGGAGCGGCGAGGGCACCAACAGCTGCCGCAGCCGGGGCAGTTCCAGCTCGGCCCCGGTCGGGCCCTCCTCGGGGAGGGTCACCGCGGTGAGGCGTTCGGGCGCGGCCGGGCCGGGGCGGCGGCCCGGCGGGCGGGCCCAGGAGCCCTTCACCGCACCGTTCCTGGGCGCGGGGGTGTCGTCCGGCCGGGGCTGCGGCGGCCCCTCGGGGGCGGGGGCGATCGGCACGGCGGCGGCCAGCAGGGCCACGGTGGCCGAACCGGTGCCGTACGAGAGGTCCGCCCCGAGCCGGGGCCTTCCGGTGCCGCCCCGGGAGGCGCGGACCCGGCAGCGGACCGATTCCAGCAGCGCGCGGGTCAACTCCCGGACCGCGGGCGCTTCCTCACGCGGGGTCGGTGCGCCGCCCTGCTCCGGCTCGTAGCCGGTGACGTGCGCCCTTCCGTTGCGGATCCCGAGCAGGTGACCGGGCGGCACCCGCCGCACCCCCAGGTACGGCGTGGACTCGCCGAGCGCCTCGGGCGACTCCGGGCAGGCCAGCCGGGCCGCCAGGTGGCCGGTGTCCAGCGGCGCACCCACCAGGTCGGCCAGTGGGAGGGCGGCCGTGGCGTAGGCGGTGCCGCCCTCGTACGGGGTGTGGAACACCGGCAGGACGCCGGCCAGGTCGGTGAGCAGCACGGTGGAACGGGGGCCGGTGCGGAGCACCGCCGTGTAGCTGCCGGGCCAGGTGGTGAGGTGGCGGACGGCGCCGCCGCGGGCGGTGGCGAGGCCGGCGGCGAGTTCGGCGTCGGAGGCGCCGCAGCGGCCGAGGACGGCGAGGCGGGCGGTGCCGGGCGGCTCCGCCGCGGGGTCGGCGGGCGGCGGACCGGTGGTGACCACGGCCTGCGCCCCCGGGCGCAGCGTCACCAGCCGGATCTCGTCCGGGCGCCAGTCACCCACCGCCCAGAGCGGGCTGACGCCGGGCCAGAGCACGGTGGCGGCGATCGGGCGCACCGCGCCCAGCCCCGGCCCGGGCGCGCTCCCGCACCACCCCGTGAGCCACCGCATCGCGCCTCCCGTCAGCCCGAAGCCTCCGGAGGCCATCGTGCCACCATCTCCCCACGGGCTCACGGGACTTACGTCAGTAGACGGACCGTCAGGAACGGCGGGTGGTCACACCGGGGGCGCGAGGAACTGCGCGCGGGGGAACGGCACCACGTGCAACTGGCTCGCCTGCCCCGACCTGGCCCTGGGCCGCCTTCCGATTCGCGCAGTTCCTCGCGCCCCCGAGGTCACTGCCCTGCCGGGTGCCGTGCGGACGGACCGGGCCTTCCCCTCCGGGGCCCGGGCCGTCCGTTGACGTGGGCATCGCGGAATGGCCGAAATGCGTCACCCCGCCCGGGAGGGCATCCGCATGCCCTCCCGGACCCCACCCCCGCCCGCGGGGATGTCGGCGGAGGTGTCCCCCGGCCCGCCGGGTCCTCGACGACGGGCCGACCCACAGCCCCCAGCGAATCGCCGACCAGCCCATCGGGCCAGGGGGCACAGCCGGGCGCACGTCTGCACCGGACCGGAGCACGCCCGTCCGGCACGACCCCGCGGGGGCTGCGGCGCCCGCGCACCACCCCCCTGCGCGACCCGTAGAGCGGCACGCGATCCCGCCATCCGGAATCCGGACTCTTAACCCTCGGAACCCGGACGACTACGCTAGGTGGTGCAAGCAGTGGCTCGCGCCGGACGCCGTCGGCGGGCACGCCACCCCGTCCGCCACCCACCCACGGCCTCCGCGCCGTTCACGATCAAGCCACCGTGCACGGGCGCGCTCAGTCCGCAGACCCGCCGCACCGCGCCAGGGGGTGCCGCCGCCACCATGACCGCCAGTTCACGAGGGCCGAACGAGCGGCTCGGGACGCTGCTCACCGTCGCCCAGATCAGCAACGCCGGCCTGGCCAGAAGGGTCAACGACCTCGGGGCGCAGCGGGGTCTGACGCTCCGTTACGACAAGACCTCGGTGGCCCGCTGGGTCAGCAAGGGCATGATCCCGCAGGGGCCGGTGCCGCACCTGATCGCCACCGCGATCGGCTCCAAGCTGGGCCGCCCGGTGCCGCTGGACGAGATCGGGCTGGGGGACACCGACCCGGCGCCGGAGCTCGGGCTGGCGTTCCCGCGCGACGTGCCGGAGGCGGTGCGCTCGGCCACCGACCTGTGGCGGGTGGACCTGGAACTGCGCCGGGGGCCCGGCGGCGGGCGGTGGAGCGACAGCCTGGCCGGGACGTTCTCGGTCTCGGCGTACGCGACGCCGGTCTCCCGCTGGCTGATCACCCCGGCCGACGGGTCGGTGGCCCGGGAGGCCGGGGTGGCCGATCCGTCGGGCTACCGGGTGGGGCACTCGGACGCGGCCAAGCTGCGCGAGGCGGCCCAGGAGGCCCGGCGCTGGGACTCCAAGTACGGCGGCGGGGACTGGCGTTCCTCGATGGTGCCGGAGTGCCTGCGGGTGGAGGCGGCGCCGCTGCTGCTCGGCTCGTACAGCGACGCGGTGGGCCGGGCGCTGTTCGGCGCGACGGCCGAACTGACCCGGCTGGCCGGGTGGATGGCCTTCGACACCGGCCAGCACGAGGCGGCCCAGCGGTACTACATCCAGGCCCTGCGGCTGGCCCGGGCCGCCGCCGACGTGCCGCTCGGCGGCTACGTGCTGGCCTCGATGAGCCTGCAGGCCTGCTACCGGGGCTTCGCCGAGGAGGCGGTCGACCTCGCGCAGGCCGCGCTGGAGCGCAACCGGGGGCTGGCCACCGCGCGCACTATGAGCTTCTTCCACCTGGTGGAGGCCCGCGCCCACGCCCGGAACGGCAACGCCGCCGCCTGCGCGGGGGCGCTCTCCGCCGCCGAGGGCGCCCTGGAGCGCGCGCGGGCGGGCGACTCCGATCCGGCCTGGATCGACTTCTACGCCTACGACCGGCTGGCCGCCGACGCCGCCGAGTGCTTCCGGGACCTCGGGGAGCTGTCGAAGGTCCGTCAGTTCACCCGGGAGGCGCTGGCCCGGCCGACCGAGGGGTTCGTCCGCTCGCACGGCTTACGCCTGATCGTCTCCGCGATGGCCGAGGCCGAGGCCGGTGACCTGGACGCGGCGGTGGCCGCCGGCGAACGGGCGGTGGACGTGGCCGGGCGGATCTCCTCCCAGCGCAGCCGGGAGTACGTGCTGGAGCTGCTCCGCCGCCTGGAGCCGCACCAGGAGGAGCGCCGGGTCCGCGAGCTCACCGAACGGGCCCGCCTGATGCTGGTCGCCCCCGCGTAAAAGCGCGTGCCCCCACCCCGGGCGCCCGGTTAGTCTCGTACTCGTCCAGGTGCGCAGGTGGGGGCTACTTCGGGCTTGATGGGCGCGGGTTCGAGTCCCGCTGCCGCTCCGGCGGTGTAGCTCAGCCGGTAGAGCATCAGGTGAACCTCCGCCGCTCTTGTCCTCTGGACGCTCTCGTCACCTCGGGGTGCCCGCACCGGGCACCCCGAGGTGTTTCCGTCTTCGAGCGAGTGAGGAAGTCCAGCATGTCCCGGTTCAACCTCCGGCGGCCCCAGGTGCCGACCCGCGGTCCGGCCTCGCCGGTCACCAGCACCGGGATGCTGACGACCAATCACAACGGCGGCACCGGCCACCTCCGGGACGAACGCTCCGAGCTGTTCCTGCTCGCGGTGGCCAACCTGGTCGGGCAGCGCTCCTTCTACGAGCAGGCCGCCGACCGGGACGACCGCTACTCCCTGCTGGTCCGCCGGCTGGCGGTCAGCGATCCGGAGTGGACCCTGGCCCTGCTCCGCTGGCTCCGCTACGGCGCCGGGCTGCGCACCGCTGCCTTGGTCGGCGCCGCCGAGTTCACCCGGGCCCGGCTGGACGCCGGTGCGCCCGGCTTCTCCCGGCAGGTGGTGGAGACCGTGCTGCGCCGGGCGGACGAGCCCGGCGAGCTGCTGGCCTACTGGACCTCCCGCTACGGCCGGGCCCTGCCCAAGCCGCTGAAGCGCGGCGTGGCCGACGCCGTCCGCCGCCTCTACACCGCCCCGGCCCTGCTCAAGTACGACACCGCCTCCAAGGGGTACCGCTTCGGCGACGTGCTGGAGTTGACCCACCCCGTGCCGGATCCGAAGCGCCCCGGGCAGTCCGAGCTGTTCCGCTTCGCGCTGGACCGGCGGCACCGCCCGGAGACCGCCGAGCCGCCCGCCGGGATCGAACTGCTGCGCGCCAACGACGAGTTGATGCGGCTTCCGGTGGAGCGCCGGCGGGAGCTGGTCACCGCCCCCGGTGGCGCCGAGCGGCTGGCCGCCGCCGGGATGACCTGGGAGGCGCTGGCCGGCTGGCTGCAGGGCCCGCTGGACGCGGCGGCCTGGGAGGCCGTCATCCCGTCGATGGGCCCGATGGCGCTGGTCCGCAACCTGCGCAACTTCGACCTGGCGGGCATCGGCGAGCAGGCCGCCGCCGAGGTGGCCCGGCGGATCTCCGACCCGGTGGAGGTGCGGCGCTCCAAGCAGTTCCCGTTCCGCTACCTGGCCGCGTACCGCAACGCCTCCGTCTTCCGCTGGGGCGCCCCGCTGGAGACCGCGCTCGGCCACTCGCTGGCCAACGTGCCCGCGCTGCCCGGCCGGACGCTGGTCCTGGTGGACCGCTCGGGCTCGATGTTCGACCGGCTCAGCGAGCGGACCGAGCTCAACCGGGCCGACTCCGCCGCCCTGTTCGGCACCGCCCTCGCGCTCCGCGCCGAGCAGGCCGACCTGGTCGAGTTCGGCTCGGGCCACCAGCGGGTCGAGTACGCCCCCGGCGAGGGCGTACTCGGGATCGTGGAGCGCTTCGGCTGGCTGGGCGGCACCGAGACCGCGGCGGCCGTCCGGGGCACCTACCGCGGCCACGACAGGGTGGTGATCCTGACCGACGAGCAGGCCGCCCCCGGCAACGTGCTCGCCGCCGTCCCCGCCGAAGTCCCGGTCTACACCTGGAACCTGGCCGGGTACGCCACCGGCTACGCCCCGTCCGGCGGCGGCGCCCGGCACGTCTTCGGCGGGCTGGGCGACTCCGCCTTCGGCCTGATCCCGCTCTTGGAGCGAGGCCGGGACAGCGGCTGGCCCTGGGAGTAGGTTGACTGCTCGTCGGCTGGCGGATGCGGGACCGAGGGGCGGGTTCATGAGCGAGAAGTACGACGTCGTGGTGGTGGGCGGGGGAATCGTCGGGCTCTCCACCGCGTACGCGCTGACCGTGGCCCGGCCGGGCGTGCGGGTCGCGCTGCTGGAGAAGGAACCGGAGTTCGCCGCCCACCAGACCGGGCGCAACAGCGGGGTCATCCACAGCGGCGTCTACTACAAGCCCGGCTCCCTGAAGGCGAAGTACGCCACCGAGGGCGCGAGCGCGATGGTCGACTTCTGCCGTGAGCAGGGCATCGCCCACGAGGTCACCGGCAAGCTGATCGTCGCCACCCGGGCCGACGAGCTCCCCCGGCTGGCCGCCCTGGCCGAACGCGGCCGGGCCAACGGCATCCCCGTCACCGAGCTCGACCGGGCCGGCATCGCCTCGTACGAGCCCGAGGTCACCGGCATCGCCGGACTGCACATCGGCACCACCGGCATCTGCGACTTCCCGGCGGTGGCCCGCCGCTACGCCGAACTGGCCGCCAAGGGCGGGGCCGAGCTGCTCACCTCCACCCCGCTCACCCTGGTGCACCGCCGGGCCGACGGCCTCACCCTGCACGCGGGCGGGCGCGAACTGCACTGCGAGGTGCTGGTCAACTGCGCCGGCCTGTACAGCGACCGGATCGCCCGGCTGGCCGGGGACGAGCCGGGCGTGCGGATCGTGCCGTTCCGCGGCGAGTACTACGAACTCGCCCCGCACCGGCGGTCGTTGGTGCGGGGACTGGTCTACCCGGTACCGGACCCGGCCTTCCCCTTCCTCGGCGTCCACCTGACCCGGGGCGTCCACGGGGACGTCCACGTCGGCCCGAACGCCGTCCCGGCACTGGCCCGCGAGGGCTACGACTGGCGCACCGTCAGCCTCCCCGACCTGGCCGAGACGGCCCGCTTCCCCGGCACCTGGAAGATCGCCCGGCGGCACTGGCGCTACGAGCTCGGCGAGCTGCACCGCTCGCTCTCCAAGAAGGCCTTCACCACCGCGGTGCGGCGGCTCCTGCCCGCCGTCACCGCCGCCGACCTCGTCCCCGCCACCGCCGGCGTCCGCGCCCAGGCCGTCGCCCCGGACGGCACCCTCCTCGACGACTTCGCCTTCGCCGGCTCGGGCCGCACGGTCCATGTCCTCAACGCCCCCTCGCCCGCGGCGACCGCTTCGCTCCCGATCGGCCGCGAGATCGCCTCACGGGCACTTCGCGCTCTGTCGTAGGTGGTTCCACCGGGGGCGCGGGGAACTGCGCGAGTCCGGAAGGCGGCCCAGCGCTAGATCGGGGCAGGCGAGCCAGTGGCGGCACGTGCCGTTCCCCCGCGCGCAGTTCCCCGCGCCCCCGGCCTCACCAAATTCGCTCGTGTGGCGGGTGTCCTAGACTCGGGTGATTGTGACTGCCACCGCCCCCGCACCCCAGAGCTCCCCGTCCGCGCGCCTGTCGGCGGCCCCGGCCGGCTACCCCGCGCCGATGTACCCGCACCGGGCCACCGAGGAGCAGCACCGCGAACACCGCATCCGCAGCTTCCAGCCCCGCCGGGGCCGGATGACCCCCGCGCAGGCGGGGGCGCTGGACCGCGGGTGGGAGCGGTACGGGCTGGCGATCGACGGGACCCCGCTGGACCCGGCGGCGCTGTTCGGCGGGCTGCCGGTCACGCTGGAGATCGGTTTCGGGATGGGCGAGACCACTGCCGCGATGGCCGCCGCCGATCCGGCGCGCGGGATCCTGGCGGCGGACGTGCACACCCCCGGCCACGGGAACCTGCTGCAGCTGCTGGAGCGCAACGGTTCGGAGAACGTCCGGCTGGCCGCCGGTGACGCGGTGATCCTGCTGCGCGACATGCTGCCGGACGCCTCGCTGGCGGGTCTGCGGGTGTACTTCGCCGACCCGTGGCCGAAGCCGAAGCACCACAAGCGCCGGCTGGTGCAGCAGTCCTTCCTGGAGCTGGTGCTGCCGCGGCTGGCGCCGGGTGCGCTGGTGCACTGCGCCACCGACTGGGAGCCCTACGCCGAGCAGATGCTGGCGGTGCTGTCGGCCTCGCCCGAGCTGGAGAACCTGCACCCGGAGGGTGACGGGACCGGCTGGCTGGAGCCGGAGGAGCACCCGGCGGGTTCGGTGCCGGGGTACGCGCCGCGCCCGGAGTGGCGGCCGGTGACCAAGTTCGAGCGGGCCGGGATCGCCAAGGGCCACGTGGTGCACGACCTGCTGTTCCGCCGCCGCTGAGGGCTGCCGTGACGGGCGCCTGACGCCGTATCACAGCACTCCGCGCCGGGTGCCCGGTTTGCCCGGAGCCCTCCCCTGGCGGTGGGTGGTTCCCCTACCCTGTGCCGGGTGAGCAGCCCGCCCAGTGGCGGCCCGCCCCGGCCCGCGGCTCCGGCCGGGGGCAGCGCCGCCACCGTCGATCCGCTCCCGCCCACCGCCGGCTCCCCGATGATTCCGGGCCCCCGGGTGCGGCGGGCCGGCCGGTTGCTGCCCTGGTACCCGTACGTGCGGGCCGAGCAGTTGCTGCGACGGGCCCGGGCGCTGCGCTACCCGGCGCTCTCCTCGGCCCTGGCCGCGTTCGCGCTGGCCGGGTGCGGGGTGCTGATCCTGCGGCTGGTGCACCGGCAGACCGGGACCACCGGGCTGCTGGTCGGGCTGGGGCTGGCGCTGCTGCCGCTGCCCTTCGTGCTGGGGGCGCTGGCCTGGCTGAACCAGACCGCCCGGGTGCCGCTGCGGCACACCCTGTTCTGCCTGGCCTGGGGCGCCTGCGCGGCGACCACGGTGGCGATCCTGGCCAACGGCTGGGCCGGGGACTTCCTGATCGCCCGTCAGGGCAGCGTCCGGGGCGAGACCCTGCTGGCCGACGTGGCCACCCCGCTGATCGAGGAGGCGGCCAAGGGGGCGGCGCTGGCGATGCTGCTGCTGCCGGTGCGCAGGCGGCTGCGCTGCCACGTCGAACGGACCTGTGCGGTGCTGGCCCGGCGGACGCACCTGCCCGCCCGGCGGGTGGCCCGGGTGCTGCGCCCGTACCGGCGGCCGGAGTTCCGGCCCCGGCTGCGGCCGGCGTACTTCCGCCGCCCGGTCCGGACCCCGTCGCGGCGGCGGGCCCGGTCCAGTCCGCGCACGCTGGCCGCCGGGGTGGTGCTGGGCGGGGTGACGGCCTGCGGCTTCGCCTTCACCGAGAACGCGCTCTACCTGGGCCGGGCCTTCACCGACGACCAGCAGGACCGGCTGGACAGCATCGGCCTGGGCGCCGAACCGAGCCTGCGGGACTTCGACTCCACCGTGCACACCTTCGTGCTGCGGGGCCTGCTCTCCCCCTTCGCCCACCCGCTGTTCACCGCGCTGACCGGCCTGGGCATCGCCGTCGCCCTGACCACCGGCCGCCGCTGGGCGGCCCGGCTGGCCGCCCCGGTCGGGCTGCTGCTCTCGATGTCGCTGCACGGCGCCTGGAACGCGGCGGCCGGCGAGGGCACCCGGGGCTTCCTGCTGGTCTACGGGCTGCTGATGGTGCCCTGCTTCGCCGCGCTGGTCTGCTTCGCGGTGTGGGCCCGCACCCGGGCCAGGACCTCCCGGCACCGGGAGCTGCCGACGGCCGCCGGGTAACCGATTTTGCTTCTGCGCAGCTCTCACGTACTGTTGGGTTCACCGACGCGGGGTGGAGCAGCTCGGTAGCTCGCTGGGCTCATAACCCAGAGGTCGCAGGTTCAAATCCTGTCCCCGCTACTCAGTAGCACGGAAGGCCCGGCAGACATCGTCTGCCGGGCCTTCCGCCGTTCCCGGCGAAAAACCCGTTGTGCGCTCCGGGGGCGCCTGCCTACAGTGACGGCACACTGAAAGGAGGTGATCCTGAGTTGAGTTCTTTCAGGATGCGTGAGGTGGCTGCTCGCTAGAGCCGCCCCTGCCTGCGCAGGACCCGAGGGCGTACGACCTCCGGCGGCAGGCGAATTCGAAGCAGTCACCCGGCCCGTGGGCTCACCGGTACATCCCCGGTGCCTCTCCGGTCCGCCCCCCGCGGGGCGGCAGGCGAGGAGCAGCCCACGGGCCGTCTGCGTTCCCGCGCGGCCCCGGCCGAGGCCCCGGCCCGCGGCACCGCCCGAGGCCCGCTCCGACGCGCCCTGCCAGAGGTCGTGCACGCCCTGCCCAGCGGGTGACCGGTCCGCTACAGTCGCAGCGACTTCGGGGAGGGGTGGGCGCGGTGGACCTGCAACAGGACGGCGTGGCGAAGGTCGGGATGGGCTCCGTGGTCGGGGCCGGACTGCTCGGACTGGTGCTCTACGCCTCGACCTCGGAGGACTGGGCCGGGGCGCTCGGCGGCGGACTGGTGGTGGCGGCGGCCTTCGCGGTGGCGGGGGCCGGGGTGGGCTTCCTGTTCGGCATCCCCCGGCTGCTCACCAGCGGCGCCGCGTCCCGGCCGGACGACATGGGCGCCACCTCGACGGGCAGTTACTCGCCCAACACCAACCTGGAGCAGGTCTCCGACTGGCTGACCAAGATCCTGCTGGGCGCCGGGCTGACCCAGATCGGCGCGCTGCCCGGCCTGCTGCGCGAGCTCGGCCACGCGCTGGCCCCGGTGGTCGGGAACGGCCCCGGCGCCTCGGCCTTCGCGGCGGCGCTGACGGTGTACTTCACCGTGATCGGCTTCCTCTCCGGCTGGCTGCTGACCCGGCTCCGGTTGGCCAAGGCCCTCTCCACCGCCGACCGGCAGACCCTGGACGACTCGGTCCGGCAGACCCGGGACCGGGCCCGGGAGCTGAACTTCACCACGGCGGAGGTGGAGAAGCTCTTCGCCACCCAGACCGAGGGCCTCCAGGTGCAGGCGCTGGCCCTGCTCCAGGGCGACCCGGACCCGGAGAACTACCACCTGATCCTGCGGGCGGTGAGCAGTGAGCTGCCCCCGTTCGTGCTGCTGCAGGCGCTGATGGCCGCCAAGGTGGCGGTGGAGCACGGCGGGCTGGCGCCGGAGCAGCGGCGGGAGCTGCGGTTCGCGGTGGAGAACAAGATGCGCAACGACCGTGCGGTGCCGCCGGATTCGCGGCGGCGGGTGGTGGCGGGGCAGATCCTGAAGCTGCTCGCGGCGGAGGCGTCGGTGCCGGAGGTTCCGGAGGCGCCGCAGGTACCGGGGCAGGCCAAGGGCGAGGACGGAGCGGACGCTACCGAGGAGCGGACCGCCGGCGGTGGTCGGCCCGGCGGAGAATGAGCACCCGCCGGGTGCGGCCGTCCTCGGGGCGGGGGAAGCGGCGCACCTCGGTGCCGACCCGGTGCTGGCCGAGGCGGGCGCGGAGGGCCGGGAGGTGCGGGCAGGGCCGGGCCGTGCCGTCGTGCAGCGGGAAGACGCGGACCTCGCCGTCCGGGGCGGTGACCCGGACCAGTTCCAGCAGGGCCGTCAACTGCCGCTCGGGCGGGAAGAGTTCGGGGTAGGCGAAGAGCAGGTAGCCGCTCAGGCTGAGGGCGAAGGTGCCGTCCGCGAACGGGAGGCGGGGCAGGGCGGCGGCCACGTAGCGCTCGGGGTGGGCGGCGCGGTCGGCGGTGAAGAGGGCGTGGGCGCGGTCCCAGCTGCGCAGGTAACGGTCCGTCGGGCGGGCCCGGGAGGACGGGTAGAGCTCGGGGGCGGCGGCCATCCGGTCGGCCATCCGGGAACGGGCGGCCCGGGCCAGGGCGGCCAGTTGGGGCGGGGTGGCGGTGTAGACGGGGTCGGCGGCGATGACGGTGACGCCCAGGGTGCGGGCCTCGGCGGCGAGGCCGGCCGTGCCGCCGGGGCAGTCCAGGACGGGGCCGCGGAGGGCGGCGAGGGTGGAGCGGGTGAGGTCGAAGAGGGCGCAGTACTCGTCGAGGGGGCGGGAGGTGACGAGGGTGCTCATTCGATCATCGGAGCACGGGCGGCTTCAGGGTGCGCGGCAGTGCGTGCAACTGGCTGATGTGCCCCGATCTTGCGGTGGGACGTCTTCCGGTGCGCGCAGTTCCCCGCGCCCCCGGGGTGACCACTTCCTCGCGACCGGCTATCGGCACAGGGTGCGGATGGCGAGGCGGGAGACGTTGGTGAGGCCCCGGGTCAGGGGCGGGGTGAGGAAGACGAAGGCGAAGCCGAGGAAGGAGACGCCGAGGATCTGCCAGTTGGAGGTCAGGTAGTACTCGTGGTGGACGCCGGCGTCGGTGGTGAAGTCGTAGAGCTGGTAGCCCGGCCAGTCGGTGTAGCGGGCGAAGACCCACTGGTAGGTGGGGAAGGCGGCCAGGACCCAGCCGACGGTGAGGGTGACGACGGGCAGCACGAAGGCCAGGATCGACCAGGGCAGCATCAGGAACTGGTAGAGCGCGGCCCGCCAGCCGAGGCCGTCGGCCAGCCGGGCGCTGACGGCGCCCCAGAAGCCGGGGCGGCTCCTGCGGACCGGCCCGGGGTCGCCGACCTCGGTGTCGAGCAGGGTGCGGGCCCGGTGGCGCTCCAGGGCGGCGAAGCCGCGGCCGGTGGTGGTGAGGGCGGCCAGGACGGGGAGGCCGAGGACGGTGACCAGCAGGCCGAGGCCGGCCGAGAAGAGCGCCACCGTGAAGGCGAAGCCGAGGACCGCGAGCGGGAAGGCGGTGAGCAGGAAGCCCAGTTCGCGGTAGGGGGCGGCGGTGAACGGCGCCCGCCAGAAGCCGGGTCGGGCGGGGCCCTCCGTCCGTCCGCCGTACTGCGCCGGGTAGGGGTGGGTCTGACTGGTCATCACGGGCTCCTCGTCCGCCTCCGGCCGCTCCGGGCTCACCGTCCTACGGTCGCAGTGGAGGGCGGGGCGGGGGAATGAGGTCCACCGGTGCGTGGGGGGTGGGGTTCTCCCTACCCCCGGGCGGGAGCGGGGCCGGGCCACTCGTCGTCGAGGAGGGAGTACTGGTCGGAGTCGCACCAGCGGCCGCCGACCCTCAGGTCGCGGCGGATGCGGCCCTCCAGGCGGAAGCCGGCCCGCAGGAGCAGCCGGGCGGAGGCGGTGTTGGCGGGATCGACCCGGGCGGCCAGGCGGGCGAGGCCGAGGGTGTCGAAGGCCAGGGCGCAGAGCAGGTCGGTGACCTCGCCGCCGTGGCCGCGGCCCCAGGTGTCGCGGCGCAGCGCGTAGCCGATCGAGGCGGCGTGGGCGGACTCGACGGTGAGGACGGCGCTGCCGATCAGCGGGGCGCTCTCCGGTGGGCCGTCGGCGTGGCGGGTGACGGCCAGTCGGTAGCCGGTGCGGGGGTGTTCCTCGGCGAGGTCGAGGGCGAGCCCGAGCTGGTCGGCACAGGTGTCGAGGTCGGCCGGTTCGAAGGCGAGGTACCGAACGGTCTCGGGGTCGCCGTAGACGGCGTGCAGGGCGGCCGCCTCCTCGGGCGTGCCGTGCAGTTCGCGCAGCGCGAGCCGGGGGCCGGTGAGCCGGACGGGGTCCATGGAGCACGACCCTACGCGGACGGCGTCCCGGCGTCCCGACGGTCCGTCACCGGATACCGTACGAGGGTGAACCACGAGGACCTCCTGCTCAGCCCCCGCACCCGCGCCGACGACCTGCTCGACTGGGCCGCCGAAGAGGGGCGGCCGCCGGTGCCGGAGCCCGCGCTGCGCACCGTGCTCACCCTGCTGGAGCTGGGCGACGGCCGGATGCACGACGGCTTCCCGGAGCTGACCTCCGCGGTGCTGGAGCAGCTGCTCTACGAGCGGCTCTACCTGTACGTCCAGCCGGAGTCCGAGCCGGAGGCGTACGGCAGGGCGGTGGAGCTGCTGATCGACCACCAGCGGGCCACCAAGCGGCTGAACGCCAAGCGGCAGGAGAAGCTGCACGCGGAGGCGGAGTGGCAGGGCGAGCTGCTCTGCGGGCTGCTGCGCCAGCCGCACCTGGTGACCTGGCCCCGGCTGTACGCGCTGCTGCTGCGGGCGGACGGGGTGGACACGGCGGACGAGGGCGCGGTGCGGGGCTGGCTGGACGGGTTCCGGGAGCTGACGCCGGATCAGCGGGCCGAGGCGTTCGGGGCCCTGGCCGGGCTGGACGAGGTGGACTCGGACGGCGGCTGGGGGCCGACCCGGGTGATCTCGGTCGGGATGGCGACGGACGGGGCGCGGATGCTGCTGGAGAACCGGCTGATGCAGCGCTCCTACCGGAACCTGGCGGGGCTGAACGCGCTCGGGCTGCCGATGCCGGAGGAGCTCTCGGGGGACTTCGACGCCTTCGAGGCGGCGGTGGCCGAGGAGGCGCTGCGGCTGTGCGGCGAGTGGACGGTGCCGGGGCTGGCGGCGCTGCTGGTGCACGAGTACCCGGACCTGGCGCCGGAGCCGGGGCACGAGGAGATCGACGCCTACCTGGCGGCCCAGGGGTACGAGGCGGAGGAGCAGGACTGACGGACCGGGCCCGCGGCCGGGGAGGCGGCGGGCCCGACGGGGTGTCAGGGGTTGAGGCCGTGGGCCTGGAGCCAGGTCAGGGGGTCGACCGGGGTGGCGCCGGCGGGGCGGACCTCCAGGTGGAGGTGGGGGCCGGTGACGTTGCCGGTGGCGCCGACCTTGCCGAGCACGGTGCCGGGGGCGACCTGGCCGGAGGCGACGGTGATCGAGGAGAGGTGGCAGTACCAGAGCTCGGTGCCGTCGGGGAGGGTCTGGATCACCCGGTAGCCGTAGGCGCCGGACCAGCCGGCCGAGCTGACGGTGCCTCCGGTGACGGCGGCCACGGGGGTGCCGGTGGCGGCGGCGAAGTCCAGGCCGGTGTGCAGGTGGGACCAGTAGGAGCCGGACTGCCCGTAGTGCGCGGTCAGCTGGTAGCCGCTGGTGGGGAGGGTGAAGGCGCCCTGCGCGGCCTGCTCCGCGGCGGCCTCGGCGGCGGCCTGCTCCTGGGCCTGGGCGGTGCGCTTGGCCTCGGCCTCCTGGGCAGCGGCCAGCCGGGCGGTCTCCTCGGCGGAGGTGCGCTGGCCGTCGGCCTGCTGCTGGATGCGGGCGGCGAGGGCCAGCCCGGGGTCGGCGGAGAGCGGGCGCTCCCCGGCGGTGCGGTCCGCGTCGGCCTGGTCGGCGGCGGCGACGGCGGGCGGGGTGGCGGGAGCGGCGGCGGCCGGGGCGGCCGCGGCGAAGCCGGTGGCGCCGAGCGAGGCGGCCATCGCGGTGACGCCGAGCAGCGGGCCGGAGGAGCGGGTCTGACGGGGCATCCGGTGCCGGGCGGCCTCCTGCGGGAGGGGGTGGTCGAGCAGCTGGGTGGTGCCGCTGCCGTCCTGCCGGGGGTGTGCCTGGGTGTGCGTCGACGCCACGGAGGCGCGCTCCTTTCCTTCCTTCGCGCCTACCGGGTTAGCTGACGGGTTCGGAGCAGGAAGGTCTCCTACGGCCGGGTGGGGCCCGGCCGATTCACCCCAAGGAACGTGGTTCCCCGGCTCCCTGGCCCGCCCGTGGGAGGGCCGTGGGATTAGGCGACGGCGCACGGTGCCGTTCGGGTACGGCGTTGCCGACCGCGCTGCGTTATCAAACGTTAATCCTAGGAGCCCATGATTCCAAGCGGCTTGAGTGGTGCAGTCCATCTCTTTCTGACGCGCCGTGACCCGGGCCCGCCGGGCCGGGTACTCAGCCCGCCGCACGGGCCCGGGTTGAGCACCCGTACTCAGGTGGGGGGCAAGGGAGTTGGCCATCCTGGGAGCATGACCGCAGCCACCCAGCCCCGGACCACCAACGCCTACTACGCCCAGGCCGTGCTCTCCTTCGCGCTGGCCACCGCCGCCCTCGCCCTCGGGGTGCTCTACCTGCCGGTGAACGCCTGGATGCGGGCATTCCTCGCGGTCGGCCTGCTCTGGGAGATCACCTCGGCATTCACCCTCGCCAAGGTGATCCGGGACCGCCAGGAGGAGGGGGAGATCACCACCCGGGTCGACCAGGCGCGACTGGAGAAGCTCCTGGCCGAGCACGACCCGTTCCGGGTGGACGCCCCCTGACCCCCTCCTGAGCCGCCGTCAGCCCTTGGCGCGCTTGGCCGCGAAGGTCTCGCCGGCCGAGGACCAGTTCTCGGCCGGGATCTCCTCGATCGCCACCCAGATGTTCTCCGGGCTCACGCCGGTGATCCGGGCGTAGGTCGCGGTGAGCTCGCGGGCGATCTCGGCCCGCTGCCCCTCGCTCCGGCCGGACAGCTGCTTGACGTTGATGAACGGCATGACGCCCCTTCCGCGTTCGGACTCCTGCGCTCCGCACGCTAGCACCGCCGCACCCATTGACGGCTAAGGCTATTAGCCTTAGCTTTGAGGCATGGCGACGCAGACGCACCCCGAGACCCGGTACCTCGACCTCCCCGGCGGCCGGCTGGCCTACGACGACACCCCCGGCACCGGCCTGCCGGTGGTCCTGCTCCCCGGCATGCTCGACTCCCGCACCGTCTACCGGTACCTGCGCCCGCTGCTGGCCGCCGCCGGGCACCGGGTGATCACCCTGGACCTGCGCGGCTTCGGCGAGTCCTCGATCGACTGGGACGACTACTCCCCCGCCGCCCTGGCCGGCGACGTGCTGGCCCTGCTCGACCACCTCGGCGTCGAGCGCGCCGCGCTGGCCGGGAACTCCTACACCGGGGCCACCGTGGTCAGGGCCGCCGCCGAGGCGCCCGGGCGGATCGCCGGGATCGCCCTGATCGACGCCATCATCGAGAACCTGCCGCCGACCGCCGCCCAGCGCGCCCTGCTCAAGGTGCTCGGCCTGGCCGTGGTGCACCTCCCCGCCGTCTGGGGCCTCTACCTGGACAAGGCCTACCCGGGCGCCAGGCCCGCCGACTTCGCCGCGTACAAGGCCGCCTCGGTCGCCGCCCTGCGCACCCCCGGCCGCAAGCGGGCCACCCGGGGCTACGTCGCCGGCGACCCCTCCCCCGCGGGCTGGACGGCGGAGGTGCGCTGCCCCGCCCTGGTCCTGATGGGCAGCCGGGACCCGGACTTCCCGGCCCCGGAGGTGGTGGCCGACCGGCAGGCGGCCGCGCTGACGGCCCGTAAGGTGATGATCGACGGTGCCGGGCACTACCCGATGGCGGAGTTCCCGCAGGCCACCGCCGACGCCCTGCTCCCCTTCCTGCACGAGGTCAGCTGATGCCCAGGGTCGGACTCACCCCCGCCGGCGTGGTGGACCACGCCGTGGAGCTGATCGACGGTCAGGGCCCGGACGCCCTCACCCTCGCCTCGGTGGCCGCCCGCGCGGGCGTCGCCACCCCCTCGCTCTACAAGCACGTCCCCGGCGGCCTGGCCGAACTGCGCCGCCTGGTCGCCGTCCGGGTCACCGAGGAGCTGGCCGAGCGGCTGGACGCGGCGGTCCGCGGGCTGGACCGGGACACCGCCGCCACCGCCCTGCTGGGCGCCTACCTGGACTACGCCGACCAGTACCCGCGCCGGTACGCCGCCCTCCCGCAGGCACCGCAGGACGACCCCGAACTGACCGCCGCCGCGGGCCGCCTGGTCGGCGTGATCCTCACCGTCCTGGACGGCTACGGGCTGGCCGGCGAGGAGGCGGTGCACGCCGCCCGCGCGGTCCGTTCGACGGCGCACGGCTTCGCCTCGCTGACCGCCGCCGGGGCGTTCCGGCTGAGCGCGGAACTGACGGTGACTCGGGACCGTCTGATCCGGGTAGTGGTCGAGGGGCTGCGGAACTGGCCGGCGGCGGGTTAGATACCAGTTCACCGGAACGGTATCCGTTCGGGTGGTTTTCGATACCGAACCGTCGCCGTGGCCGGGTGACACTGACAGCCTTCCGGTACGTACCCGTACCGACGCACCAGCCCGAAGGACGTGCGCATGACGCAGACCACGCCCGCCGCCCGGCCCGCCACCGGGCTGGTCCCCGCGCAGCGCACCCCCGCCGCCGGCCCCGGCCGCACCCCGGCCGCCGCCCCCGCCGTCTCCACCGCGCGCCGCCTGCTGGCGATCGCGCTCGGCGTCCGTTCGCGGCGCAGCGTCCCGGCCCGTCCGCAGGAGTCCTACGGCGAGTGCGACGGGCAGTAGGGGGCAGCGGGCGAGGCCCGCGGTAGGCCCGTCGGCGCAGGCCGACGGGTGCCCCTCGGGGTTCCTGCCTAGAGTGGGCTGACGGAAGGTCAGCCACCGGCGGAGGTCAGGTGCCCGCAGTCACCACGATGGCCCGGCAGCTCTCCGACCGGCTGCGGCGCGGGCCCGGCGGCCGCTGGGCCAGCCAGCTCCTGGACGGGGACCCGTCCGCCGAGAAGGCCGCGCTCGGCCTGCTCTCGGTGCTCGCACTGCTGCTCGCGCTGCTCGCCGTCGCCTTCCCCACCGGCTGCCCGCCCTCCGCGCTGGTGCTGCCGGTGATCCTCGGCGGCTTCCTGCTCCACACCCGCCGTCAGCTCGCCCTGCTGGTGCCGGTGGTGCTCGGCCTGGGCGCCTGCTTCCTCTGGCGCGAGCCGCTCGGCCTCACCCCCGGCTCCACCTGGGTGGTGATCGCCGCCGCGCTGACCGTGCTGCTGACCTCCCGTCACCGCAGCCGGCTCGGGCTGCGCGGCACCCGGGGCGACTCGATGCTGCTCGAACTCTCCGAGCGGACCACCGCGCTCGGGCGCCTCCCCGACCAACTGCTGGACTGGCGCTTCCACCGGGCCCTGGCCCCGGTCTCCGGCACCTTCTTCTCCGGGGACTTCCTGCTCGCCTCGCACCGGCCGGAGCAGGACCTGCTGGAGGTGGTGCTGGTGGACGTCTCCGGGAAGGGCAGCCGGGCAGCCGCGCGGTCGATGCACCTCTCCGGGGCCTTCGCGATGCTGCTCGGCTCGGTGCCGCCGGAGGCCTTCCTGCCCACCGCCAACGACTACCTCGCCCGGCTCGACTGGGAGGAGGAGTTCGCCACCGCCGTCCACCTCGCCCTGCACCCCTCGCACGGCGGCTACCGCCTCTTCAACGCCGGCCACCCGCCGGCCGCCCACTACCACCGGGCGGGCGGCGGCAGCTGGCTGCTCGCCACCGACGGCGGCCCCGCCCTGGGCATCCTGGCCGGCTCCCGCTACCCGCCCGTCCACGGCCAGCTCGACCACGGCGACTCGCTGCTGCTCTACAGCGACGGCCTGGTCGAGGTCCCCGGCGAGGACATCGACGACGGCATCGGCCGCCTCCTCTCCACCGCCGCCCCGCTGCTGCGCACCGCCGCCGCCGACCCGGCGGCCGCCCTCCTCGCCGCCGTCGCCCCGGACGTCGCCGACGACCGCACCGTGGTGGTCGTCCACCGCCGCCTCGGCTAGCGCAGCGCCCCTGCGGGGAGCGCCCCGCAGGGGCGCGAGGAACTGCGCGCGGGGGAACGGCAGCACGGGCAACTGGCTCGCCTGCCCCGATCTCACGCTGGTCCGCCTTCCGGACTCGCGCAGTTCCCCGCGCCCCCGGTGTAACCACCCTCGACGCGGCGCAGCGCCGAAAGTGCGGGCGCGCAAATAGGATGGGCGCACTACCCCGTGCGCGGAAGGGCCGGAGTCTGCGATGGACCTCACCGAGACGTGGCCGGCCTCCGAGGAGGGGGCGTCCCGTACGCAGGGGCCCCGGACGGTGATGCGCTGCGTGCGGCTGCTGCTGCGGGCGGGCGGGGCGGCCGACCTGCTGGGGACGATCCTGTCGGAGGGGCCGGGGTGGATCACCGGTGAGGGGTCGGCGCTGTACCTGACGGACGGCGACGGGATGCTGCGGCTGGCGGCCTCGCACGGCCTGCCGGAGTGGGCGCACGAGCGGTACGGCCTGGTGGACCCGGCTTCGGAGCTGCCTGCCGCGCTGGCGTTGAAGCGCCGGGAGCCGGTGCTGCTGAGCCCGGAGCAGACCGGTGCGGACTACCCGGGGACGCATGCCGGCCGCGGCACCGGCCTGGTCGCGCTGGCGGTGCTGCCGCTGGTGGTGGACGGGGCGGCGATCGGTTCGCTGGCGCTGTCGCTGGCGCACCGGGGGACGGTGCCGCGCCGGGACGTGGACGTGCTGGAGACCCTCGCGGAGGCGGTCGCGCACCGGCTGTCGCACCTGATCGACCACGTGCAGGCGGCCGACCGGATACCGCCCGGGGTCCGGGCCGGCGGTGCGGCGGCCGGGCGGCCGCTGCTGGCGCTGGCGGCCCGGGCGGCCGGGGCGGGTGCGTTCGAGCGGGACCTGGTGACGGGCGAGACCAGCTGGGACGCCCGGGCGTACCGGCTGTTCGGCCTGGAGCCGCCGGAGGAGGCGGACACCGCGCCGGCCCCGGACATCACGGCGCTGGTGCACCCCGAGGACCTGCCGGACCTGCAGGCGGCGATGGCGGAGGCGCTCTCCTCGGGCGGCCCGTACCGCTTCGCGTACCGGGTGGTGCGGGCGGACGGGGAGATCACCCACGTCCGGGAGGACGGCGAGGTGATGCTGGACGTGCACGGCCGGCCGGTGCGGGTGGCCGGGCTGATGACGGACCGTCAGCGGGCCGGGGCGGCGGCGCCCGCGCAGCCGTACCAGGCGGATCCGGCCGGGGCGGGGGCGCGTTCGGCGCTGCTGCTGGCGCTGACCAGGACGCTCTCCCGGGCGGTGACGGTCCGGGACGTGACCACGGCGATGACGGACGTCGCCCGGCCGGCGCTGGGCGCCTCGGGGCTGGTGCTGGACCTGGTGGACGAGGGCCGCTTACTGCCGATCTCGCACGAGGTCTTCGGCGGCCCGTACCGGAGCGAGCTGAGCCGGCTGCACGACCTCTCGGCGGGGGTGATGCAGTCCTCGCTGGCCCGGTCGGTGCCGCTGTTCAGCGAACCGGGCGGGGTGCGGCGGGAGGGGCCGCTGACCCCGGCGGCCTGGGCGGTGCTGCCGCTGGTGGCCTCGGGGCGGCAGGTCGGGTCCTGTCTGATCACCTTCGCCACCGAGCGGGTGTTCAGCCGGGAGGACCGGACGATGTACTCGGCCTTCGCCGGGATCCTGGCGCAGTCGCTGGAGCGGGCCCGGCTGTACGACACCCACCACCACCGGGCGACCGAGCTGCAGCGGGCGATGCTGCCGCGCAGCCTGCCCGAGGTGCGCGGGGTGGTGGCGGCGGCGCGGTACCTGCCGAGCACCGAGGGGATGCAGATCGGCGGGGACTGGTACGACCTGCTGCCGCTGCCGGACGGCCGGGTGGGCGTGGTGATCGGCGACGTGCAGGGGCACAACGCCGAGGCCACCGCGGTGATGGGCCAGCTGCGCAGCGGGCTGCGGGCGTACGCGACCGACGGGCACGACCCGGCGGCGACGCTGGCCCGGACCAGCCGGCTGCTGGCCGAGCTGGACACCGACCTGTTCGCCACCTGTCTGTACCTGGTGCTGGATCCGGCCACCGGGGAGCTGAGCGGGGCGCGGGCCGGGCACACCTCGCCGGTGCTGGTGTCGGGGCACCGGGCGGGCGAGCTGGAGCTGCCGGGCGGGCCGCCGTTGGGCGTGGAGCCGGGCGCCGCCTACCCGTTGACGACGGGCCGGGTCGGGGTGGGCGACACCCTGCTGGTGTACACGGACGGCCTGGTCGAGGACCGGGCGGAGGACTACGACCACTCGGTGGGGCGGATGCTGGGCGGGCTGGAGCTGTGGAGCCGGCGCACCGGCGGGCCGACCAGGGCCACCCCGCAGGCGGGGCTGGAGCGGATGGCGGACCTGCTCACCCTGAACGTGACCGAACGACGCTCGCGGCCGGACGACGTGGCCCTGCTGCTCCTGCACCGGGTCCCCGTACTCGACTGAAATTACCTGCTGGTAGCGAAAATTGACGGTGTACCGCCGCCGACCTGCACGGATGTGTCGGAGCCGGTCGGCGGTGTCCCACCATCCGGTCCGATGAGGTCACTGAACGTCAGATCCGTTCATCCGCCCGTAGGATGACCACCCTAGAATTCGCCGCGTGACGATGACTCAGTGGATCGCGGCGGCCCTCGGAGCCGTCGCCGTCCTCGCCCTCCTGACCGCCGCCCGGTACCGCGCGGTCGGCCGGACCCTGCGGGCCGCGCTGGCCGAGCAGGGGCGCGAGAACGCCGAACTCCACGAGCAGGCACGGGCGGAGGCCGCCCGCCGGACCTCCGAGGCGGCCGCCGTCCAGCGCGAGCAGGAGCTCAACGCCAACACCCAGCGCGCCTTCCTGAGCGTCGCCCGCCGCATCCTGGTGATGGCGCACGACCAGCAGGCCGGGCTGGACGAGATGGAACGCAACCACGACGACCCGGAGTTGCTGGAGGGCCTGCTGCGGGCCGACCACGCGGCGGCCCAACAGGCCCGGCTGGCCCAGACCCTGGCGGTGCTCTGCGGCGCCCGGGCCGGGCGGCACTGGCCGGAGCCGGTGGCCCTGGAGGACGTGGTGCGCGGCGCCCAGTCGCGGATCCTGCCGTTCCAGCGGGTGGTGGTGAGCAGCCGGATCGAGACCGCGGTGATCGGTGCGGCCGCCGAGGCGCTGATCCACGCGGTGGCCGAGCTGCTGGACAACGCGACCAGGTACTCGCCGCCCAGCACCCAGGTCTTCGTCACCCTGATGCCGGTGCACAACGGCGCCGTGATCGAGATCGACGACGGCGGCGTCGGGATGGCCGAGCACGCCGTCGAGAAGGCCGCCGCCGCGCTGGCCGGGGGCTCCACCCTGGAGCTCTCCCGGCTGGGCGAGGTCCCGCAGTTGGGCCTGGCGGCGGTCGGCCGGCTGGCCGAGCAGTACGGCTTCCGGGTCACCCTCAGCTCGGCGCCCTCGCCGTACGGCGGCGTCCGGGTGGTGGTGCTGCTCCCGACGGCGCTGCTCACCGACCCGCTTCCCGCGCCCCTGCCGCACCAGACCAGGGCCGTGGTGCCCGAGCCGGTGGAACCCCCGCCGGTCTCCGGCAGCAGCCTGCCGCGCCGCACCAACCGGCGCGGCGACTCCGCACCGAGGAGCAGCACCACCGGCGGCACCCCCGTGCCGCCGCGCTCCGCCCGGGAGGCCCAGGCCTTCATGTCGCTCTTCCAGGCGGGCACCGCCAGCGGCCGCTCGGCCGCCGGGCGGCAGCAGGACGGCTTCTCCCCTTCCCTCTCCCCCGAACTTCCCCAGCGCCCCGGAGACTTCCATGACCCCCAATCCTGACCTCGGCTGGCTGCTCGCCGACATCGTCAACGTGCCCGAGGTCCAGCACGCCATCGTGGTGTCCAACGACGGCCTGGAGATCGGCCGCAGCGAGCGGATCCACCGCGACGACGCCGAGCGGCTGGCCGCCGCCTGCTCCGGCCTGCAGTCGCTGGCCCGGGGCGTGGCGCAGGGCTTCGGCGGCCCGCAGAGCGCGACCCGCCAGATCATCGTCGAGTACGGCGGCGGCTACCTGTTCGTGGTGGCGGCCGGGGCCGGGGCGCACCTCGCGGTGGTGACCGGCGACGCGGTGGACGCCGGGCTGGTGGCGTACCAGATGCAGGTGCTGGTGGAGCGGATCGGGGCACACCTGACCAGCCCGCCCCGGGTGGAGCAGGCGGCCGGGAGCAGTCGGTGACCGCCGGCGGCGGGCCGGTCCGGCCGTACGTGATCACCGGCGGCCGCAGCCGGCCCAGCCGGAACACGCTGGCGCTGGAGAGCCTGGTCGCCGCCACCGGTGCCGAGCCCGCCCCGGGCCTGAACCGGGAGCAGCTGCGGATCCTGACGCTCTGCCGGGAGCTGCTCTCGGTGGCCGAGATCGCCGCCCACCTGCGACTGCCGCTCGGCGTGGTCCGGGTGCTGATCGGCGACCTCTGGGACGCCGGAGCCGTCCACGTCCGTCCCCCGGTGCCGCAGGCCGACCTCCTGCCCACCGCCCTCCTGGAGGAGGTGCTCGTTGGCCTCCGCCAACTCCGTTGAGCCACACCCGTCCTACCTGCCCGACAGCGTCCAGGGGGCGGTGAAGATCCTGGTCACCGGCCCGTTCGGGGTCGGCAAGACCACGCTGGTCGGCTCGCTCAGCGAGATCGACCCGCTGCGCACCGAGGAGACCATGACCGCCGCCGGGGTGGACGTGGACGACCTGACGGGCCGTCCGGAGAAGACCACCACCACGGTGGCGCTGGACTTCGGCCGGATCACCCTCAACTCCCGGCTGGCGCTCTACCTCTTCGGCACCCCGGGGCAGCAGCGGTTCTGGCCGCTCTGGGAGGACCTCTCGCGCGGGGCGCTGGGCGCCATCGCGCTGGTGGACTCGCGCCGGATCGAGGAGAGCTTCGACGTGCTGGGGCAGCTGGAGGAGCAGCGGATCCCGTTCGCGGTGGCCGTCAACACCTTCCCGGACTCCCCGAGTTACCCCGAGGACGAGCTCCGGGCGGCACTCGACCTGCTGCCCGAGGTGCCGATCCTGCACTGCGACGCCCGGGACCGCCGGGCGTCCTACGACGTCCTGATCGACTTCGTGGACCACCTCCACTCGACCGCCGTTCTGGAGCTCCAGCCATGACCACCCCCAAGCCGGACGCGGCGGCCTCCCCTCCGCCCGGCTGTCCCGCGCACCGCCCCCCGGACGGCCGGCCGGCCGAGGTGACCGGCCTGTACGGCGCCGCCGTGGCCGAGGACCCGCACGGCCTCTACGCCCGGCTGCGCGCCCAGTACGGCCCGGTGGCCCCGATCGAGCTGGAGCCGGGGGTGGAGGCCTGGCTGGTGCTGGGCTACCCGGAGCTGCTCGAACTCACCCGCAACGAGCAGCTGTTCTCCAAGGACTCGCGCCGCTGGCGGGTGCCGGCCGAGGGCCGGCTGCGCGCCGACTCGCGGCTGCTGCCGATGACCTCCTGGCGCCCGACCCTGCTCAACCTGGACGGCGCCGAGCACGCCCGGCTGCGCGCGGCGGTGGCCGACACCCTGGCCCAGGTCGACCACCGGCAGCTGCGGCAGGCCACCGAGCAGGCCGCCGACACCCTGATCGACGGCTGGGGCCCGGACGGCACCGCCGACCTGATCGCCCAGTACGCCCGCCGGCTGCCGCTGATGGTCTTCACCCAGCTGATCGGCCTGCCGGCCGAGGCCGGGCCGCACATCGTCGAGCTGATCAGCCACTTCGTGGACAGCAGCGACAAGTCGGTACGGGCCAACGCGGAGTTCCAGGCGATCCTGCTGGACCTGGTCCGCAGCCGCCGGGACGCGCCCGGCGCCGACCTGACCTCCTGGCTGCTGGCGCACCCCGCCGGGCTCTCCGACGAGGAGGCGGTGCACCACCTGGTGGTGCTGATGGTGGCGGGCAACGAGACCACCATCAACTGGACCGGCAACACGCTGCGCCTGCTGCTCACCGACCGCCGCTTCCGGGCCACCCTGACCGGCGGCCGGCTGACCGTCGCGGACGCCCTGGAGGAGGTGCTCTGGCGGGACCCGCCGACCCAGAACTTCCCCGGCCGGTGGGCGACTTCGGACACCGTGCTGGGCGGCCAGTACATCTCGGCCGGCGACATGCTGGTGCTCGGCCTGGCCGCCGCCAACGCCGACCCGGCGGTGCAGCAGCCCTCCGGCGAGGGGCTCGGCGGCAACCGGGCCCACCTGGCCTGGGGCGCCGGCCGGCACGTCTGCCCGGCCCAGCACCCGGCCCGGCTGATCGTGGAGACCGCGGTGGAGACCCTGCTCCACCGGCTGCCCGACCTCCAACTCGCCGTTCCCGCCCACGAACTGGCCTGGCGGCCGTCCCCCTGGTCACGTGCCCTGGTCGCCCTGCCGGTGCTCTACAGCGCCTTCACTCCCCCGCGCACTCCCCCCGTCGAAAGGCCCGCATGGACTCCGCCCTCGCCCCCCAGCCCGTCCGCCTCGACCCCTTCGGCGCCGACCAGCACACCGAGAACGCCGGGCTCCGGGCGGCCGGGCCTGCGGTCCTGGTGGAACTCCCTGGCGGGGTGGTGGTCTGGGCGGTAACCCACCACGACACCCTCCAGGCGCTGCTGAACGACCCCCGGGTGGGCAAGAACCCGCAGCTGTGGACCACCTTCCGGGAGGGCCGGCTGCCCGAGGGCTGGCCGCTGATGAACTTCGTCACCGTGCCCGGCATGGTGACCGCGGACGGCGCGGACCACCGGCGGCTGCGCGGGCTGGTCACCCAGGCCTTCACCCCGCGCCGGATAGCCGAGCTGGCCCCGGCCATCGAGGCCCGGGCCGCCGCCCTGCTGGACGAAGTCGCCCTGCTGGAGGGCGACTTCGACCTGCGCAGGCACTTCGCCTACCCGCTGCCGATGCAGGTGATCGGCGAGCTGCTGGGCCTGCCCCCCAAGCAGCAGGACGAGCTGCACGAGCTCTCCGACACCCTGGTCAGCAGCTCCGCCACGCCGGGCGCGGCGGTGGCCGCCCAGCAGGGCCTGTTCGCCCTGCTCGGCGGGCTGGCGGCGGCCAAGCGGGCCGAGCCGGGCGACGACCTGACCAGCGACCTGATCGCCGCCCGGGAGGCCGACGACCGGCTGACCGAGATGGAGCTGGTCGGCACCCTGCTGCTGATGCTGATCGCCGGGCACGAGACCACGCTCAACCTGATCACCAACGCCGTCCGGGCCCTGCTGGCCCACCCGGAGCAGCTGGCCGCGGTGCTGGACGGCACGTACACCTGGTCGGCGGTGGTCGAGGAGACCCTGCGCTACGACTCCCCGGTCGGGCAGTTCCCGCTGCGCTACGCCGCGGAGGACATCGAGGTCGGCGGGGTGACCATCCGTCGGGGCGAGGCGCTGCTGGCCTCGTACGCGGCGGCGGGCCGGGACTCCGGGCACTTCCCGGACGCGGACCGCTTCGACCTGGGCCGGGCCCCCGCCAAGCACCTCTCGCTCGGCCACGGCCCGCACTTCTGCCTGGGTGCCGGGCTGGCCCGGTTGGAGGCGGAGACCGCGCTGCGGCTGCTCTTCACCCGCTTCCCCGGGCTGCGGCTCGCGGACGGCCCGGCGCCGGAGCCGATCGCCTCGTTCGTCAGCAACAGCGTGAAGACCTTGTTGGTCCGTCAGGGCTGATCGGGGGCCGCGCCGGTAACCGCCGGTGCGGCCCGGTCGTTGGACCGGCCATGCGTAAGATCACGGCACTCGCCGCCCTCACCATGGCCAGTCTCTCCCTCGCCGCCCCGGCCGCCCACGCCGGCAGCAACATGGGCGGCAAGCTCGACTCCGGCAAGTCGGCCTCGGCCTCCACCTCCGCGGCCGAGACCTGCGTCCAGCAGATCGGCGGCATCCCGCTGCTCGGCAAGAACGCCTCCGCCGCGGCCCCGCTGTGCAGCGCCGGGGCAGCCGGCCCGAAGTAGACTACCGGGGAGCGCCGCCCCGCAGGGGCGCGGGGAACTGCGCGCAGGGGAACGGCACGACCTGCAACTGGCTCGCATACCCCGATCTGACACTGGTCCGCCTTCCGATTCGCGCAGTTCCTCGCGCCCCTGGGGCCTGCGGCCCCTGTGAGGCGCTCTCCGACTGCCGGGCGTCCTCAGTCGAACAGGGCGTTCAACTCGCCGTACTCCAGGCCGCCTTCGAGCGCCCCGTAGGTCCCGTGGGAGTACAGCTCCTCGGCGGCCCGCCGGGCGGCGGCGTAGGCCACCTTGGCCAGGCCGGGGCCCAGGCTGATCCGGGCCACGCCGAGCTTCGCCAGCTCGGCCACCGAGGGGGCGCCGGGGCCCGCCATCACGTTCAGCGGCACCCCGGGGAGCGCGGCCAGCAGCTCGGCGATCACCGCCGGGTCGCCCGCGCCGGGGACGAAGATCCCGCTGGCCCCGGCCGCCAGGTAGGCCCGGGCCCGCTCCACCGTCTCGGTGACGTCCTGGTCGCCCTGGAGGAAGACGTCCGTGCGGGCGTTGAGGTAGAGCCGCACGCCGGCCGCCTCGGCCGCCTCCCGGGCCGCCGCGATCCGCTCGGCCGCCTCGGCGACCGGGCGCAGGCCGTCCTCCAGGTTCACCCCGACGGCGCCGAGCGCGAGCAGCTCGGTGACCGCCTTGCCGACCCCGGCCGCGTCGGGCGCCAGCCCGTCCTCCAGGTCGGCCGTCACCGGGACCTCCACCGCCCGGACCACCAGGGCGGTCTGGGCCAGTGCCCCGGCCAGGTCGAGGCCGCCGCCGTCCGGCACGCCCCTGGTCCAGGAGACGCTGGCGCTCGCGGTGGCCACGGCGGGCGCACCGGCCGCCTCCACCAGACGGGCGGTGGCGGCGTCCCACACGTTGGCCAGCACCAGGGGGTCGCCCGGGGCGTGCAGGCGGTGCAGGAGTTCGGCCTTGGCCCGCTGGTCGTTCTGATTCGTCGTCATGTCCTTCACCTTCTCAGCTCCGTGCGGGGTCGACCGGCGGTTTCCGGTACTCGACCGCCCGGGCATCGGGGGCTCAGGAGGCGAGGACCAGCGCGGCCACCACCGGGGCGGCGTAGACCATCGGGAACGCGACGTGGCCCCAGGCCCTGGCCCGCAGCACGGTGACCACCGCGCCGCTGTAGTAGGCCACCAGGCCGATCCCGGCGGCCAGGCCGAGCGGCTCCACCGCCAGACCGATCAGCAGGCCGAGCGCACCGGCCGCCTTGGCCGCGCCCAGCGGGTTCCACCAGCCCTTCGGGACGCCGTACTGCTCCAGCGGCTGGACCACCCAGACCTGGCGCGACAGCAGCGCGTAGCCCGAGAAGCCCGACATCAGGGCGGCGATCACGGTGACGACGGTGGTGGTGACGTTCATCGGGGGCTCCTCGTGGTGGTGGGGAGCCGGGCGGTTCCTCGCCGCTCCGGCTGCTCTCACCCCACCGACACGGCCCGGCGGACGGATGTGACAGCCCTTCGGAAAAAGTTTCCGCCGGGCCTCAGCTCCGCTTCGGCGCGGGGCTCATCCGCGCGGTGACGCCGATCCGGTTCCAGGCGTTGATCGCGATGATCACCGTCACCAGCTGGGCCAGCGCGGCCGGTTCGAAGTGCTTCTCCGCCTCCTGGTAGACCTCGTCCGGCACCGGCCCGTCGGCGATCCGGGTGACCGCCTCGGTCAGCGCCAGCGCGGCCCGCTCCGCCGCCGTGAAGTACGGCGTCTCGCGCCAGACCGGCAGCGCGTACAGCCGGTGCTCCTGCTCGCCGCCCCGGCGGGCGTCGGTGGCGTGCATGTCCACGCAGTAGGCGCAGCCGTTGATCTGCGAGGCCAGGGTGCGGACCAGTTCGGCCAGCGCCGGGTCCACCAGGGTGCGCGACTCCCGGTCCATCCCGATCATCGCCCGGTACCAGTCCGGCGCCAGCTCCGGCATGGAGAAGCGCTGCTCGGGGGCGGGCACGTGGTCGTTCTCTGCGTTGCTCATGCCTCGACCGTAGGTGCGCGGCGGCCCGGTCCCGTGGTTCATTGGCGCCATGGAATCGTGGGCCACTTTCGGCGGGGATCTGCACCTGGACCTGACGGCGGGCCGGGCCGGGGGCCTCGGCCTGCGGGCCGCCCTGGAGGAGGCGGTCCGCGAGGCCGCCCGCAGCGGCCGCCTGCCGGCCGGCACCCGGCTGCCCTCCTCCCGCGTCCTGGCCGCCGACCTGGGCATCGCCCGCAACACCGTGGCCGAGGCCTACGCCCAGCTCACCGCCGAGGGCTGGCTGACCGCCCGTCAGGGCTCCGGCACCGTGGTCGCCGACCGGGGCACCGTCCCGGCGGCCGCCCCGCCCAGCGCCCCGGCACGCGTCCCGGCGGCCCGCTACGACCTGATGCCCGGCCGCCCCGACCTCAGCCTCTTCCCCCGCACCGCCTGGCTCGCCGCCGGGCGCCGGGCCCTGGCCACCGCCCCGCACGAGGCCTTCGGCTACACCGACCCGCGCGGCCGGATCGAACTCCGCCGCGCCCTGGCCGACTACCTGGCCCGCGCCCGCGGCGTGCGCACCGACCCCGAACGCATCCTGGTCTGCGCCGGCTACCAGCAGGGCCTCGGCCTGCTCTGCCGCGCGCTCGGCGAGCGGGGAGCCCGGTCGGTGGCGGTGGAGGAGTACGGGCTGCCGCCCCAGCAGGAGGTGATCACCGCGACCGGGCTCCGCACCGTCGCCGTCCCGCTGGACGGTGGCGGCGCCCGCACCGAGCTGCTCGGCGAACTGACCGCCGGGGCCGGGACGGGCGCCGTGGTGCTCACCGCGGCCCACCAGTACCCGACCGGCGTGCCGCTGCGGCCCGCCCGGCGGGCGGCAGCGGTGGCCTGGGCCCGGGAGACCGGCGGCTTCGTCGTCGAGGACGACTACGACGGGGAGTTCCGCTACGACAGGCAGCCCGTCGGGGCCCTGCAGGCCCTGGACCCCGAACGGGTGGTGTACGCGGGCACCGCCAGCAAGAGCCTGGCCCCGGGCCTGCGGCTGGGGTGGCTGGCGCTGCCCGCCGAACTGGTCGAACCGGTGGTGCGGCAGAAGGAGTTGGCGGACGGCCAGTCGGGGGTGACGGACCAGCTGACGCTGGCCGAGCTGATCGTCTCGGGCGGCTTCGACCGGCACGTCCGGCGCTGCCGGCTGCACTACCGGCGGCGGCGCGACCGGCTGGTGCGGACCCTCGCGGAGCGGGCGCCCGAGGTCGAGGTGACGGGGATCGCGGCCGGGCTGCACGCGGTGCTGCGGCTTCCGGCCGGGTCGCTGAGCGATGGTGAACTGCTGCGCCAGGCAGGGTGGTTGGGGCTGTCGTTGAACACCCTGACCGGGTGCCGGACGCCGTCGGCCGGGCCGGCTCCGGCGGGGACCCGGTCGGGGCTGGTGATCGGTTACGCGACCCCGCCGGAGCACGCGTTCCAGGGGGCGTTGGACGCGCTGTGCACGCTGGCGCGGCTGTGACGGCCGGTCAGTTGTTGCGGGCGCCGATCTCGAAGAGCAGGGCCAGGAAGCCGAGGAAGGCGTGGGTGGCGACCATGTAGATGAAGACCCGCCAGAGCACGCGGCGGTCGAAGCGGCGGCCGGGGACGAGGGTCGACTTGGCCATGGTGGTGTCCCTTTCAGTGGGGAGCGGGCAGACAGAGGCTGCTGCCCGGGCTCTGCAACAGGGTGTGCAGGAAGAGGAGTTCGACGCCGGACGGGGAGTCGGCGGCGATGCAGTGCGGGGTGAGCGAGTCGAAGTGCGCGGAGTCACCCGGCTCCAGGAGGTGGTCCTGGTCGGCCAGGGTCAGCCGGAGCCGGCCCCGGACGACGTAGAGCCACTCCTCGCCCGGATGGACCCGCACCACGGCGTCCTGGACGTCCGGAGGCACCTGGACGTGCAGCGCCTGCATCGCCCGGCCGGGCGCACCGGCCCGCCGGTACCCCCAGCCGCCCGTCCGCCCCGGCTCGATCGCCCCGCCCCGGATCACCGGCTCCGGCTCGCCCTGCACCTCGCCGAGCAGGCCGGACACGGTGGTCCCGTACTCCCGGGCCAGCCCGAGCAGAGCGGGGAGTGAGGGCTGCCGCTGCCCGGTCTCCAGCCTCGACAGGTACGCTGGCGAGAGCCCGACCCGGGCGGCGGCGGCTTCCAGGGTGAGGCGTGCGGCGGAGCGGTGCTCCCGCAGCCGGGCCCCGAACTGGTCCGCGTTCATGGACCCAGTCCACCGCTTCCCTGCCCATCGGGCAACCTTTTTGCCTCTGGGGCAAAACGAAAGTGGCTACCCCGGGGGCGCGAGGAACTGCGCGCGGGGGAACGGCAGCACGTGCAACTGGCTCGTGTGCCCCGATCTCACGCTGGTCCGCCTTCCGACTCGCGCAGTTCCTCGCGCCCCCGATGGCGTAGCCATGTGCCTCAGGGGCGCGGGATGTTGCGGAGGTTGCTGCGGGCGAGGTCGATCATCCGGCCGACGCCGCCGGAGAGGACCGTCCTGCCGGCGGCGAGGGCGAAGCCCTTGAGTTGGGCGGCGGTGATGTGGGGCGGGATGGAGAGGGCGTTGGGGTCGGTGACCACGTCGACCAGGACGGGGCCGGGGTGGGAGAGGGCTTCGGCCAGGGCCTCGCGGACCTTCGCGGGGTCGGTGACCCGCACGGCGTGGAGGCCGGCCGCGCGGGCGAGGGCCGCGTAGTCGACGTCGCCGTTGTCGGTCTCGGTCTCGGGGTAGCCGCTGACCAGCATCTCCAGCTTGATCATCCCGAGCGCCCCGTTGTTGAACACCACCGTCTTCACCGGCAGCCGGTACTTCGCCAGGGTGAGCAGCTCCCCGAGCAGCATGCCGATCCCGCCGTCCCCCGACATCGAGACCACCTGCCGCCCGGGGGCGGCGAGTTGGGCGCCGATCGCGTGGGGCAGGGCGTTCGCCATCGAGCCGTGCAGGAAGGAGCCGATCACCCGCCGCCGCCCGTTGGGGCTCAGGTAGCGCGCGGCCCAGACGTTGTTCATGCCGGTGTCCACCGTGAACACGGCGTCCTCGTCGGCGAGTTCGTCCAGCACCGAGGCGACGTACTCGGGGTGGATCGGCACGTGCTTGTCGATCTTCCTGGTGTAGGCGCCGACCACCTCCTCCAGCGCCTTGCAGTGCCGGTCCAGCAGGTCGTCCAGGAAGGTCCGGTCGGTCTTCTGCTCCAGCAGCGGGAGGACCGCCCGCAGGGTGGCCGCCACGTCGCCGTGGACGGCGAGGTCGAGCGGGGTGCGGCGGCCCAGCCGTGTCGCGTCGTGGTCGACCTGGACGGTGTTGCGGCCGGGCAGGAAGGAGTCGTAGGGGAAGTCGGTGCCGAGCAGCAGCACCAGGTCTGCCTCGTGCAGGGCCTGGTGGCAGGCGCCGTAGCCGAGCAGGCCGCTCATGCCGACGTCGTACGGGTTGTCGTACTGGATCCACTCCTTGCCGCGCAGCGAGTGCCCGACCGGGGCCAGCACCGTCCCCGCCAGTTCCATCACCTCCGCGTGGGCGTCCCGCACGCCCGCTCCGGCGAACACGGCCACCCTCTCGGCGGCGTTCAACCGCCGTGCCAGCTCCTGGACCTGGGACCAGGGCGGGGCGGCCACCGCGCGCTCGGTCAGGTAGTGGCCGGTGCCGGTCGGGTGGGCGGCCGGGAGGGCGGCGACGTCGCCGGGGAAGACCAGCACCGAGACTCCGGGCGAGCCGAGGGCGTGCTGGATGCCGACCCGCAGCAGGCGGGGCAGCTGGGCCGGGGTGGAGACGGTCTCGCACCAGCTGCTGCAGTCGGTGAACACCCGCTCCGGGTGGGTCTCCTGGAAGAAGCCGGTGCCGATCTGCGAGGACGGGATGTGCGAGGCCAGCGCCAGCACCGGCAGCCCGCTGCGCTGGGCGTCGTAGAGGCCCTGGATGAGGTGGGTGTTGCCCGGCCCGCAGGAGCCCGCGCAGACGGCCGGGCGGCCCGTCAGTTCGGCCTCCGCGGCGGCCGCGAAGGCCCCGGCCTCCTCGTTGCGGACGTGCACCCAGTCGATGCCCGCGGTCCGGCGGATCGCGTCCACCACGGGGTTGAGGCTGTCGCCCACCACCCCGTAGACCCGGGCCACCCCGGCTTCCCGGAGCACCTCCACCATCTGCTCGGCCACGCTGCTGCCCATGGGCTCACCCGTTCTCGTCGGACGGTACGTCAGGGACCGCGCGGCTACTCGGCCGCGAGGTGGGCGGAGGGCTCGACGCCGCTGCCGACGGCCGGGCCGGGGCTCTGCTGGCGGCGGGCCGGTTCGCGGCCGGGCGGCTGGACGCAGCGTTCGACCGGGGCGGGGACGGCCATCGGGCGGGAGGCGGGGCGGCCGGGTTCGACGCGCAGGGGTTCGCCCTCGTGCAGGACGGTCATCGGGTTGCCCCGGCGCAGGGTGTAGGTGGTGCGGGTGTGGGTGATCTCGACGTGCAGCAGGTTGCCGCGGACCACCAGGGCGAAGGCCAGCCGGCGCAGGCCGGCGGGCAGCCGGGGGCGGAAGGAGAGCTGCTCGGCGTGGTCGCGCAGGCCGCCGAAGCCGGCCACCAGGGCCAGGCAGGCACCGGCCAGCGAGGCCATGTGCAGGCCGTCCCTGGTGTTGCCGCCGAGGTCGTGGAGGTCCATCAGGGCGGCCTCGGCGGTGTAGTCGTAGGCCAGGTCGAGCTGGCCCACCTCGGCCGCGATGACCGCCTGGGTGCAGGCGGAGAGCGAGGAGTCACGGACCGTCAGGCGCTCGTAGTACGCGAAGTTGCGGGCCTTCTGCTCGTCGGTGAAGGCGTCCCCGCGCACCTGCATGGCCAGCACCAGGTCGGCCTGCTTGACCACCTGCTTCCGGTACAGGTCGAAGTACGGGTAGTGCAGCAGCAGCGGGTACTTCTCCGGCGGGGTGGCCTCGAAGTCCCAGAACTGGTGCTCGGTGAAGTCGTCGGCCTGCGGGTGCACGCCGAGCTTCTCGTCGTACGGGATGTACATGGCGCGGGCGGCGTCCCGCCAGGCGGCGGTCTCCTCGGTGTCGACGCCGAGGGCGGCGGCCTCGACCTGGTGGCGGGCGGCGGCCTCGGCGGCGGCGCGCAGGTTGGTCTGCGCCATCAGGTTGGTGAAGACGTTGTTGTCGGCCACCGCGCTGTACTCGTCGGGGCCGGTGACGCCCTCGATCCGGAACCGGCCGGCCGCGTCGTGGTGGCCGAGCGAGCGCCACATCCGGGCGGTCTCGACCAACAGCTCCAGCCCGTGGGTGCGTTCGAACTCCACGTCCCCGGTGGCCCGCACGTACCGGGCGGCCGCGACGGCGATGTCGGCGCCGATGTGGAAGGCCGCGGTGCCGGCCGGCCAGTAGCCCGAGCACTCCTCGCCCCGGATCGTCCGCCAGGGGAACACCGCACCGGCCAGGCCGAGTTGGGCCGCCCGTTCGCGGGCCAGCGGCAGCGTGGTGTGCCGCCAGCGGAGCGCCTGCTTGACCGCCTCGGGCAGGCAGTAGGTGAGCACCGGGAGCACGAAGGTCTCGGTGTCCCAGAAGCTGTGCCCGTCGTAGCCGGGGCCGGTCAGCCCCTTGGCGGGGATGGCCCGTTCCTCGCTCCGGGCGCCCGCCTGGAGGACGTGGAAGAGGGCGAACCGGACCGCCTGCTGGAGCTCGACGTCGCCCTCGATCTGGACGTCGCTGGTCTCCCAGAACTCCCGCAGGTAGTCCCGCTGCTCGGCCACCAGACCGTTCCACCCGGTGTACCGGGCGGCGGTCAGCGCGGCCTCCACCTGGTCCCGGACGGCGGGCAGCGAGCGGGTCGCGGACCAGCCGTAGGCGGTGAACTTGGTGAGCCGCAGCTCCTCGCCGGGCTTCAGCACGGTGGTGACGCTGATCCGGGCCTGGTCCTCGTCGGACTCCCCGGTGACGTCGAAGCCCTCCGGGCCCTCGATCACGTGGTCCATCCCGACCGCCACCCGCAGGTTGCTGTACCGGGTGCGGTGCACCAGCACCGCCTTGGTGCCGGTGACCTGGGCGGCCTCGGCCAGCAGCGGGGCCTCCAGTACGGCGGCGGCCCTCGGGTCGGCCTCCTGGCCGCCGGGCAGCTGCTCGTTGGCGACCAGCTCGGACTGGAGCACGATCCGCACCGGCCCGTCCACCGCGGTCACCCGGTAGTCCACCGAGGCGATCGCCCGCTGGGTGAGCGAGACCATCCGGGTGGAGGTCACCCTGACGGTCCGGCCGGCCGGGGAGGTCCACTCGGCCTCCCGCCGCAGCAGGCCGTCCCGGAAGTCCAACCGCCGCTGGTGGCTGCGGAGTTCGCCGTAGCGCAGGTCGAAGGGCTCGTCGTCGACCAGCAGGCGGACGATCTTCCCGTTGGTGACGTTGATGACGCTCTGGCCGGACTCGGGATAGCCGTAGCCGCCCTCGGCGTAGGGCAGCGGGCGCAGCTCGAAGACACCGTTCAGGTAGGTGCCCGGCAGGCCGTGCGGCTCGCCCTCGTCGAGGTTGGCGCGCAGGCCGATGTGGCCGTTGGAGAGCGCGAAGACCGACTCGGACCGGGCCATCGCGGCCAGGTCGAGGCCGGTCTCCAGGACCCCCCAGGGGTCGACGGCGAAGCTGCCGTGCGCGGTCATCCGGTCTCCTCCTGCGTCGGGATCAGCTCGGCCAGGTCGTCCACCACCAGGTCGGCGCCGTGCTCGCGCAGCGCGTCGGCCTGCCCCGTGCGGTTCACCCCGACCACGGTGCCGAAACCTCCGGCCCGGCCGGCCGCCACCCCGGCCAGCGCGTCCTCGAAGACCGCGGCCCGGCCGGGCTCGGTGCCCAGTGCCTCCGCCGCGGCCAGGTAGGTGTCGGGGGCGGGCTTGCCCGGCAGGTGGTCCCGCCGGGCCACCAGGCCGTCCACCACCACGTCGAACAGGTCGTCGATGCCGGCCGCGCGCAGCACGTCCCGGCAGTTGGCGCTGGAGGAGACCACGGCGCGGGGCAGGCCGAGCGCGGCCAGCCGGTGCAGGTACTCCACCGAGCCGTCGTACGGCCGCACGCCCTGCTCGCGGATCAGCCGGAGCACGGTCCCGTTCTTGGCGTTGCCGAGCCCGGCCACGGTGCGGGTGCCGGGCGGGTCGTCCGGGCTGCCCTCGGGGAGGGTGATGCCGCGGGCTGCCAGGAAGGTGCGGGTGCCGTCGAGCCTGGGCCGGCCGTCCACGTAGGTGTCGTAGTCGGCGACCGGGTCGAAGGGCACGAAGGCGGTGCCGGTGCGGTCGGCCTCCTGGCACAGGAAGGCGTCGAACATGTCCTTCCAGGCGGCCGCGTGCACCTCGGCCGTCTGGGTCAGCACGCCGTCGAGGTCGAACAGGAACGCGTGGATGTGGTCCGGAAGCCCCAGCATGGCCTTCAGTCTGGCCCGAATGGCACGGAAAACCGCCCATTCGCGGCGTTTCTGGCGCGTCGTGAACGGGCGGTACCCGGCTCCGGCCCGGCGGGCCGACGGTCCGTCACATCGGGTTGGGCTTCAGCAGGGCGAAGACCGCGCCGTCCCGGTCCCGGACGAGGGCGTTGCGGCCCCACGGGTAGTCGGTGGGCGGCTCCAGCACGGTGCCGCCGGCCTTGACCAGGGCGTCCACGGTGGAGTCGGTGTCGTCCACGGCGAAGTAGGTGCGCCAGTGCGGCGGGGTGCCGGGCGGGTCGTCCGCCAGCGTGCTGACGCCGCCGCTGGAGCGGCCGCCGACGTTGAACGACAGGTACTCGGGCATCTGCTCCATCGGGGCGATGTCCACTCCGAAGACGGCGTTGTAGAACACCCCGGCCGCGTCCGGCGCGGGCGTGTGCAGCTCGTTCCAGACCACCGCCCCGGCCTCGCCCCAGACGCCCGCGCCCGGGAAGTCCACCGGCTGCCAGACCCCGAACACCGCACCGGTCGGGTCGGCGGCCACCAGCATCCGGCCGGTGGTCCCGACGTCCGTCACCGGCATCAGCACCGTCCCGCCGTTGTCGCCGATCGCGGTCAGGGTGGCGTCCGCGTCGTCGGTGGACAGGTAGGTGGTCCAGTTCGGCGGCACCGCCGGCTGCCCGGGCTCCGTCGGCACCGGTCCCATGATCCCGGCCACCGGACGGCCGTTCAGCTCGCAGACCGCGTACCCGCCGAACTCCGGCGGGCCCACCTGCCCCTGCCACCCGAGCAGGTCCCGGTAGAAGTCCAGTGCCGCCTGCTGGTCCTTCGAGGTCAGGTCCACCCAGCAGGGCGTCCCGACCGCGTACGGCTCGGTCACCTCGACCATCCGCGCGTCTCCTCTCCACAGCCGACCCCCGCGGCCCACCCTCACCGGCCGCCGGGGCTTCCGCCACCGGAGCGGGGCGTCAGCGGGAGGCGGGGAGCCACCCGTTCTGGACGGCGTGGACGCCGGCCTCGAAGCGGCTGCGGGCTTCGAGGCGGTCCATGAGTTCGGCGGCGACCCGGCGGGCGGTGCGGGGGGAGACGCCGAGGCGCTTGGCGATGGCCTCGTCGGTGAGGCCCTCGGAGAGCAGGCGGAGGGTCTCGACCTCCTGCGGGGGAAGGCCGTTGACGTCGCGGGCGGGGGCAGTCCCGAGCGGGGTGGCGGTGGCCCAGACGCCTTCGAAGAGGGCACAGAGGGCGGCCACCGTGCCGGCTCCGCGCAGCACCACCGCACCGGTCAGCGCGTCGGCGGTGTCCATCGGCAGGACGGCCTGACATCGGTCCGCGATGATCATCCGGATCGGCAGGGTGGGCACCGTCCGGACCTGCCCGCCCCGGCGGCTGAGCCAGTCCACGTGGTCGAGGGTGGGCTGGTGGTTGCGGACGCTGTCGAGGTAGACGGTGCGCATCCGGACGCCCCGGTCCAGCAGGGCGCCGTTGGGGCCCCGGCTGGCTTCGAGGTCCTCGGCGCTGTGGGCGCCGCCGGGCGCGAAGGTCATGATCTCCTGACGGACCGTCGAGGCGAAGCGCTCCAGTCCGGCCCGGATCTCCTCCGGGCCGACCAACTGCTCGGAGTCCGGTTCGACCGCCCGCGGCCGCAGCGAGGAGCACTCGGCGATGAGCTGGGCCGCCGCCGCCCGGGAGGCCTCGATCCTCAACTGCTGGGCGGCGAGGTCGGCCTGCTGCCGGGCGAGCAGCATCTCCATGGCGGTCTCCGGACCGACCGCCATGAAGCCCAGGCTCTCCTGGTGGGAGGGCCGGACCAGCGCGAGCGCGCTCAACCGGTCCAGCCCGGCACGCAGCTCGTCCTCCGACATCCCCAGCCGGTCCGCCAGGCCGGCGACCCCCTCGCGGGGATGCATCAGCATCGCCCGGTAGACCCGCTCGGCGTCCGCGTCCAGCCCCAACACGTCCAGCACCACGCCAACCCCTCACGGAAGTCGGAAGATATGTACGAATAGCAAACGGATAGTAAGGGCGCTTGACGGACTCCGTGGACGGTTTCTGCAATGGCATGAACCGTCCAGCTTGAGCCCTTGTGTCGCGGATTGCCCCAGTTGGACGATCGGCGCCATGTATCTTGTGCACGCCCAACTCCACGCTCCGGCACGGACGGTGATGCCGCCTCGGACCGTCGAGCTCTTCCACTGCTGCGCCCGGACCGACGACGGCCTGGAGCACGTCACCGTGCATCCGGACGGCGCTCCCGGCCCGTACCCGGACCCCGCGGCCGCCCCCGAGGCCGCAACCGGCCCGGCGGTCGGCCTCTTCCTGACCGCTTCCGGCCTCGCCCTGGCCGAGCTCACCGCCCTGGCGGTCTGCCGCCGGGCCCTGGCCACCCACCCCGAACTGGCCCCGTTCACCGTGCTGAGCTGCGGCGCAGCCCTCGTCCCGGCCTACTTCGACGGCCTGCTGGCCGAGGCCGACGGTGGACTGAATGTGCCACGGCAGATTCCGTCCAAGCGGAGTCCCTTCCATCCGTTCTGACGACCTGACAGATTATGGCCATCGGCAGGGAGAAAGACGGACCGCCGAGCAGGAAACAACCGGAGTGAATTCCTTCCCCCCAAAGGAGTCAGAAAAATGATCGCCACCCGTGCCGCCAAGGTCGCCGCCGCCACTCTCATCGCATTCGGCGCCGCATTCCTGGCCGGCACCGCCGCGATCTCCGGCCCGGCCGCCGGCACCGGCAGCCTGGTCCACGCCGACGGGACGCCCACTCCGGTTCCCACCACCACCCAGCTCGGCGACGTCACCTGGGGCCACTGAGCCACCCGGACCGACACCGACCGCCCCGGAAAGGACACCAGGAAATGACCGAGAACCCGCGATTCCTGACCGATTCCCCCGAGCCCACCGGCCGCACCGAGAGCATTCTCGGGAATTCCCGCCGGAACACCCGTCAGGACTGGATCGTCAACTGACGCACTGACCGCCGGAATACGTTCCGCACCACGACCGCACCACGACCGCGACCGACCGAAGAGAAAGGGGTGGACCAGTGAGGGGAAACCACCACATCTATGCCGGGGCCGATCCGCACTTCTACGACCACCCCGCCGGACGCACCGAGGACCGCCGGTTCGCCGCCTCCGACCGCCCCGCCCCCGAGGGCTGGGTCCGGGACGAGAGCCGCAACTGGGTCTGCCTGGCACCGGCCGGCCGGCCGCTGCCGGACCAGGGCTGGAAGATCCACGTCTCCGCCACCACGGCCGAGGCCGAGGAGATCGTCGAGCTGGTCGGCGCATTCTGCCTGACCGCCGGCCTGGCCTACAAGCACCTGCCCGACCACCGGACCCACCTGCTCAACAACAGCAAGTACGCCCGCCGGGGCAGCAGCGGCAAGCTGCTCACCGTCTACCCCGTGGACGAGCAGGAGCTGCGCGCGACCCTGGACGGCCTCGCCCCGCTGCTGGCCGGCCGTCAGGGCCCGTACGTCCTGGGCGACCTGCGCTGGCAGGACGGACCGCTCTACCTGCGCTACGGCGGCTTCCGCGAGCTGTGGTGCACCGACGAGCGGGGCGACCGGGTGCTCGCCGTGGCGAAGCCCGACGGCACCCTGGTGCCGGACCGGCGCGACCCGTACTTCGAGCTGCCGGAGTGGGTCACCCCGCCGGACTTCGTGGCCGCGCAGATCGCGGCCGACGCGGCGGCCGGCGAGGGCACCGAGCTCCCCTACGACATCGAGAGCGCCCTGCACTTCTCCAACGGCGGCGGCGTCTACCTCGCCCGGGAGAAGGACGGCGGGCGGCAGGTGGTGCTCCGCGAGGCCAGGCCGCTGGCCGGGCTGGACGGATCCGGCGCGGACGCCGTCAGCCGGCTGCGGCAGGAGGCCCGTGCGCTCACCGCGCTGGCCGGGCTGCCCTGGGTACCCGAGCTGTACCGGGAGTTCACCGTCTGGGAGCACCACTACCTGGCCGAGGAGTACGTCGAGGGCGAGACCCTGCGGCAGTTCCTGGCCCGGCACAACCCCCTGATCCGGCCCGAGCCCGACCAGTCGCAGATCACCGCCTACACCGCGCGGGCACTGGACCTCATCGACCAGCTGGAGCAGGCCGTCACCGCCGTGCACGAGCGCGGCTACGCCTTCGGCGACCTGCACCCGGCCAACGTGCTGATCCGGCCCGACGGACGGATCTGCCTGGTCGACTTCGAGGTGGCCCACCGGCCCGGGGTCGACCCGGCCCCGACCATGGGCTGCCCCGGCTACGTCGCCCCGCACGCCAACTCCGGTACGGAGCGCGACCGTTACGGCCTGGACGCGATCCGGCTGGCGCTCTTCCTGCCGATCACCATGGTGCTCGACCTGGCCCCGGGCAAGCTGGACGAGCTCGCCGACGCGATGGCCGAGCTGTACCCCGTGCCGGCCGCGCACACCGAGCGGGTCCGCACCGGGCTCCGCCGCCCCGGCCACCACCCCGCCGGCGGGCGGGAGTTGTTCGACGGCCCCGGCGAGGAACTGCGGGCCGCCGTGGTCCGGGCGATCACCGCCGCAGCCACCCCCGGCCGCACCGACCGGCTCTTCCCCGGCGACCCGGCCGGCCTGCGGGACGGCGGCTACACCCTGGCGCACGGCGCGGCGGGCGTGCTGCACGCCCTGGACGCCACCGGGCACCCGGTGGACGAGGAGCACACCGAGTGGCTCCACCGGACCGTCCGCCACACCACCGACCCCCGGCCCGGGCTGTACGACGGGCTGCACGGCGCGGCCCTCACCCTGCACCGGCTCGGCCGTACCGAGCAGGCGCTGGAGGCGGTCGCCCGGGCCGGGCGGCCCACCACCCCCGGACTGCGGTCCGGCCTCGCCGGAGTGGGCCTGACCCTGCACCAGCTCGCCCTGGCCACCGGAGACGGCGGTCTGGAGGACGAACTCCGCTCCGTCACCGACCGGTTGGCGGCTGCCCTGGACGCACCGTGGACCGGCGCCGGGCTGCTGACCGGACCGAGCGGAGCCGCCGAGTACTTCCTGCACCGCTACGAACAGGAGCCCGACCCGGCCCTGCTGGACCTGGCCGCCCGCGCCCTGCGGGCCGACCTCGCCAACTGCGCCACCAGCGAGGAGGGCGCCGTCAACCTCAAGGACGGCGCCCGGCTGCTGCCCTACCTGGGCACCGGCAGCGGCGGCATCGGGCTGGCCCTCGGGCACTACCTGCGGCACCGGCCGGACGAGGAGTTCGCCGCCGCACTGGACGGCATCCTGTACGCGGCGCGGGCCGGGTTCACCGTCTACGCCGACCTGTTCGCCGGCCGGGCCGGACTGCTGGCGCTGCTCACCGAGCACCGCGACCGGCCGGGCACCGAGGAACTGATCGACCGTCACGTCCGGCGGCTCTCCTGGCACGCCGTGCCCTACGGCGGCGGGCTGGCCTTCACCGGAGAGCAGCTCTACCGGCTCTCCACCGACCTGGCCACCGGCTCCGCCGGCGTCCTGCTCGCCCTGCACGCCGCCTCCGGCGCGCCGCTCGCCCTCCCCGGGCTGAGCCCCGCCGCCCAGCTCAGCCCCACCGGCTGACCCCCTCGGCCCCACCGGCCGACCACCGACTCTCCCGGACGACCGTCCGCGGAGCCGAGCACTGCCCTACCCGAAGGAGCCACCCCCATGGCCGAGATCCTCAAGCTGCAGAACCTGTCCGTCGCCGACGTCGAGGACGTCCGTGACGAGTGGAGCACCATCTCCAACCACTGCGTCGCCCCCCAGGGCGAGAACGCCTGAAACCCCCGCACCACCCCTCACCACACCAACACACCCAGG
>NZ_JBITBY010000003.1:51252-117754 GCF_044452665.1 Kitasatospora sp. NPDC051853
AGGAGGTAACCCCCATGGCCGAGATCCTCAAGCTCCAGAACCTGTCCGTCGCCGACGTCGAGGACGTCCGCGATGACTGGAGCACCATCTCCAACTACTGCGCCGTCCCGCAGGGCGAGTCCGAGACCGTCTGATCCTGGGTCCCCAGGGACCAGACCGTTGAAGCGGCCGGCACTCCCCTGTGCCGGCCGCTTCGGCCTTTCCCCGCCCGTCCGCCAGAGAGGACCCCCGGGCCGCCATGGACACCCCACCGCCACCGCCACTCCACCGCAACCGGGACTACCAACGCCTGTGGCTGGCCCACGCGTTCTCCTCCTTCGGCTCGCAGGCCACCCACGTCGCGCTGCCGCTGGTGCTGCTGGCCGCCACCCACTCGGTGACCGCCTTCGGCATCGTCACCTTCGTCGAGATCGCCACCCCGCTGGTGGCCGGACTGCCCGCCGGGGTCCTGGTGGACCGGCTCTCCCGGCGGGCGGTGATGCTGGTCTGCGACCTGGGCCGGGCGGTGGTCTTCACGCTCTTCGCGCTGGCCGTGCTGACCGACCGGGTCAGCCTCCCGCTGGCCGTCGTGGTGGCGGTGGTGAACAGTGTGCTGAGCTCCCCGTTCGGCCCGGCCGCCGCCGCCTCGATGCGGCACGTGGTTCCCAAGTCCCAGCTCACCACGGCCGTTTCGCTCTCCCAGGCGCGCTCGGCCTCGGTCATGCTGGCCGGTCCGATGGTCGGCGCCGCGCTCTACACCGTCACCCCCGTGCTGCCCTTCGTGGTGGACGCCCTCTCCTACCTGGCCTCGGCCTGCTGCGTCGCGCTGGTCCGGCTGCCCCGCCGGGCCCCGGAGGCCAAGACCCGGACGGCCTTCCTGCCGGACCTGACCACCGGTCTGCGCGAGGTACGGCGCAGCCCGTTCCTGCGCTACACCCTGGTCAACGCCGCGCTGGTGAACTTCGCCTTCGCCGGGATCGTGCTGGTGCTGATCTCCCGGGGTGCCGGGCAGCCCGGCGGCGGCTTCCACAACGGCCTGGTGATCGCCGCCTCCGGCGCGGGGAACCTGCTGGGCTCGCTGGTCAGCGGCTGGGCCGGGCGCACCTTCTCCCCGCGCTCCCTGGTACTCACCATCTGCTGGTCCACCGCCCTGGTCACCCCGCTGCTCGCGGTCTTCGCCGACCCGGCCGGCACCGCCGTGCTGATCTTCCTCTGCAGCCTGGCCACCCCCGCCGCCAACGCGGTGATCTCCGCCGCCCGCCTGCACACCGTCCCCGACCACCTGCTCGGCCGGGTCCAGACCGCCTGCGGCCTGGTCCCCTCCCTGGTCATCCCGTTCGGGCCGCTGCTCGCTGCCGCCCTCCTGGAGCGCCTCTCCTCGTCCGCCGTGCTGCTGCTCTGCTCCGCCGTGCTGGCCGCGCTGGCCGTCTACTCCAGTGCCACCGGGGGCCTGCGGCAGATCCCGGACCTCCGCGAGCCCCGCACCCCCGCCCCGGTCCTGCCGCGCCAGGAGGCACCGGCGCGGCCGTGACGTCCGTCGCGAACGGGTCCGGGCCACCACCCACGGGGGTGGTGGCCCGGACCCGTTGCCGCTCTCCGACGGAGCGTCAGAGCTCGACGGTCACCCCGTAGTCGGTGACCCAGGTGTTGAACTCGATCAGCCGCTCCAGCACCGCGCGGGCGCTCCACGGCCCGCCCATCGCGTACGAGCCGACCGGCCGGTCCAGCAGCTTGCGGACGTCCTGCTCGTCGACGATCCGGAAGACCGGGGCGCCCGGCACCAGGATCTCCGACACCCTTGCACGCAGGGCGAGTTCGTAGCCCTGGTCCTGGGTGGACGGGTAGGGGTTCTTCTTCCGGTCCAGCACCTCGTCGGGGAGCAGGCCGCGCATGGCGGCGCGCAGCAGGCTCTTCTCCCGGCCGTCGAAGCTCTTGAAGGCCCACGGGGTGTTGTAGACGTACTCGACCAGCCGGTGGTCGGTGAACGGCACCCGCACCTCCAGGCTGACCGCCATGCTCATCCGGTCCTTCCGGTCGAGCAGGAAGTTCTCCCAGCGGGTGAGGTTGAGGTAGGTCAACTCCCGCATCCGGGCCTCGAGTCCGGTCTCCCCGGGGAGTCGCGGCACCTCGTCGAGGGCGTCCTGGTAGCGCTGCTTGACGTAGTCGGTCAGGCCCAGCCGGTCCCAGAGGCCGACCTCGCGCAGGGCGCCGATGCCGCCGGCCTGCTCGAAGGGGTGGTGCCAGGGGAAGGTGTCGCCCTGGACGGCGCCGGTGTCGTGGAACCAGGTGTAGCCGCCGAAGAGTTCGTCCGCCGCCTCGCCGGAGAGGGCGACCGTCATCCGCTCCTTGAGGGCGCGGCAGAGCAGCAGCAGCGAGTACTCCATGTCGCCGGTGGAGACCGGCAGGTCCTGGGCGCGGAGCACCTCGGCGCGGACGCCCTGGTCCAGCACGTCCGCGCTGTCCAGCTCGACGACGATGTGCTCGGCACCGACGTGCTCGGCCACCTGGACCGCGAACGGGGTGTCCGGGTCGGCCCACTGGACGTTCTTGGTGAAGCGCTGCTCGTGGCCGGTGAAGTCCACCGAGAAGGCCCGGATCGGCTCGGTGACGCCCTGCTTGGCCAGCGCCCTGGCCGCGAGGGCGGTGACGGCACTGGAGTCCAGGCCGCCGGAGAGCAGGGTGCCGACGGTGACGTCGGCGACCAACTGCCGCTCCACGATGTCCTCCAGGAGACCGCGCACGGTGGCGACGGTGGTCTCCAGGTCGTCGGTGTGCGGGGTGGCCGTCAGCTCCCAGTAGGCTGACTCGGTGCGGCCGGTGCGGGAGAACTTCAGCACGGTGGCGGGCAGCACCTCGTACATGCCCTTGAAGACCGCGTGGCCGGGCGTCTTGACGATGGAGAAGACCTCCCGCAGGCCGTCCGCGTCCACTACGGCCGCGGCCTCGGGGTGGGCCAGGATCGCCTTGGGCTCGGAGCCGAACAGCACGCCGTCGGGGGTCGGGTAGTAGTAGAGCGGCTTGACGCCCATCCGGTCCCGGACCAGCAGCAGCTCCTCGGTGCGGGCGTCCCAGATGACGAAGGCGTAGATCCCGTTCAGCCGCTCGGCGAAGGCCTCGCCCCACTCCAGGTACGCGTGCAGCACCACCTCGGTGTCGCTGGTGGTGCGGAACTCGTGCCCCAGGCCGGCCAGTTCGTCCCGCAGCTCGCGGAAGTTGTAGACCTCGCCGGTGTAGCTCAGCACCACCTGCTCGCCGGGCGCCGCGGCCTCCCCGACCGTCATCGGCTGACGGCCGCCCTCCAGGTCGATGATGGCCAGCCGGCGGTGGCCGATCTGGGCGTGCGGCGCGCTCCACAGCCCGCCCGCGTCCGGCCCCCGGCACACCATGGTCTCGGTCATCGCCTCCGCGATTCCCGTCTCGGCGGAAATGTCACGACCGAAGCACACCCAACCGGCCAGACCGCACATGGGCAGTCCTCCTCATTCTCGGAATTGGTCCCGCGTCAGCAATTTCCATTTCAGGGGACGGACACCGCGTCATTGAGCAACACGTGGCGGGTGAGCTGCACCCGGGAAGCCACGCCGAGTTTCGCGAACGCGTGCCGCAGGTGTGAATCGACCGTGTGCGGCGAGACCACCAACTCCCGGGCCACGGCCCGGTTGGACAGGCCCAGGGCCACCAGCCTGGCCACCCTGAGCTCGGCCGGGGTCAGGGACGGCCAGCCGTGCCGCGCGCGGGCCGGGCGGGCCCGGCGTCCGTTGTCCTTGGTCTTCACGATCGCTCTTCCCCCGTTTTCCCGGCGGTATCCGACTCCTGAATCCTGCCGGTCGGGGGAATTCCGGACAAGGCGCCCCGGGTCATACCGTTAGGTGCTCGGAATATGGTCAGGTGGGGACGAACTACGTCAAGTCTGGGAGGAAATACGAATGCGGAGGGAGCACGGGCTCCCTCCGCATTCGCGCATGCGCGTGACGTGGCGTCAGGCGGTGGCACCGCCGTCGATCACGTGGTCGTGGCCGACCACGAAGCTGGACTCGTCGGAGGCCAGCCAGAGGACCGCCTTGGCGATCTCCGACGGGTCGGCGACCCGGCCCAGCGGGACGGTCGGGCCGAGGCGGGCGTCACGCTGCTCGCGGGTCTCGCCCGGCAGGTAGGACATCGGGGTGTCGATCGGGCCGGGGCTGATCGAGTTGATCCGGACGCCGTGCTGGATCGCCTCCAGCGCGGCGGTCTTGGTCAGGAAGGAGACGCCGGCCTTGGAGGTGGAGTACGCCGCCATGTTGGCCAGCCGCCAGTGGGCGCCCAGGTTGGAGGCGGTGTTGACGATGGCGCCGCCGCCGTTGGCGCTCATGTGGGCGATCTGGTGCTTGAGGGCGAAGAACACGCCGGTCAGGTTGACCGCGATGGAGTCATGCCAGGCCTGCTCGTCGTGCTCGGCGATGGGGGTGCCGCCGCGGAGGATGCCGGCGTTGTTGAAGGCCACGTGCAGGCCGCCGTGGGTCTCGACGGCGTGCCGCACCGCGTTGGCCAGCGAGGCGGAGTCGGCGACGTCGACCAGCACGCCGCTGGCCTTGCCGCCCTCCTCCTCGATCAGCCTCACGGTCTCGTTGACGCCGTCCTCGTTGCGGTCGGCGACCACCACGGTGGCGCCCTCCTTGGCGAAGGCCAGGGCGGCGGTGCGGCCGACGACTCCGGCGGCGCCGGTGACCATGACGACCTTGTCGGTGAAACGAGCGGACATGACGACTCCTTTTGGTGAACGGGTGAGCCCAGGGGGCGTGAGGGACGTATGTGGTGATGCCGGGGGCGCGGGGAACTGCGCGCGGGGGAACGGCAGCACGTGCAACTGGCTGACGTGCCCCGATCTAGCGGTGGGCCGCCTTCCGGACTCGCGCAGTTCCTCGCGCCCCCAGAGAACCCGGCTTGGTGCGCATCAGCAGGGCGAGGACGGAGGCCACCGCGAGGGCGGCTGCGGCGAGGAGGAAGGCGAAGGCGTAGCCGGAGGAGACCGCGGCCGGGGAGGGGGCGGTGCCGGCGTGGGCGGCGGCGAGGGGGACCAGGACGGCGAGGCCGACCGGGGGGCCGATCTCCATCGCGGTGTTCATCACGCCGCCGGCCAGGCCGGCCTGGTGGGCCGGGGCGTCGCTGACCGCCCAGACGGTGGCGCCGGAGAAGGTGAAGCCTGCGCCGACCGGGAAGAGGACCACCCCGATCAGCAGCGGGCCGAAGTAGGAACTGTCGGCGGAGATCCCGCCGAGCACCGCGAGGCCGACGGCGGAGACCGCGAGCCCGGCGGAGGTGACCGCGGCGGGGGCGTACCGGGCGAGTGCCCGGCCGGCCAGCGCACCGGCCAGCATGACCGCGAGGGCCGGCGGGACGAAGGCCGCCGAGGTGGCCAGGGTCGAGTAGCCGAGCACCTGTTGGAAGTACAGGGCGAGGACGAAGAAGTAGGTGGCCATGCAGGCGGCGGTCAGCGCGATCGCCACCAGGGCGGCCAGCCTCCGGGGGGAGGCGAGGAAGGAGGGCGGCACCAGCGGGCTGGAGCCGCGGAGCTGGGTGAGCCCGAAGGCGGCCAGCAGGACGATCCCCAGCACGATCCACAGGCTGTGGACTTCGGTCAGGCCGAAGATCAGGGCGGCCAGGCCGGCCGTGGCGAGCACCGCGCCGGGGAGGTCGAGGCGCTCGCGGCGGGGGTCCGGCCCGGGTGGCAGCACCTTGGGGGCGGCGAGCACCACCACGGCGGCCACCAGGGCGGGGGCCACGAAGGTCCACCGCCAGGAGACCCAGTGCAGCACCACGCCGGAGACGATGTTCCCCGCGCTGGCCCCGATGGAGGCCAGTACCCCCCAGACCGCGAGGGCCCGTCCGCGCCGCTCGGCGGCCGGGAAGACCGAGCCGAGCAGGGCCATCGCGGCCGGTGCGGCGGCGGCGGCGCCGACGCCCTGGCCGAAGCGGGCCGCCACCAGCAGCGCCAGGTTCGGCGCGGCGGCGGCCAGGGCCGAGGCCAGTCCGAAGACCAGGACCCCGGCGGTGAAGACCCGGCGGTGGCCGAGCAGGTCGGCGAGCCGTCCGCCGAGGAGCAGCAGCCCGCCGAAGGAGAGGCTGTACGCCGAGATGGCGAGCACCAAGTCCGTTTCGGTGAGCCTGAGTTCGGTCTGGATCGCGGGCAGTGCGACCGTGATCACGGTGATGGTGGCGATCAGCACCACCTGCACCGTGCCCAGCAGCGCGAACGCGGCCCGCTGCCGTAAGACCGGTGGCCCGACGGCCAGATCCGCAGCCATGACACTCCTTCAGTCCTTCTAGACCGATCGTTCCAGATAGAGTCCAGTTACCTGGATCCCGGCTGTTCCTGAACCGTAGCAGTTCCAGAACGCTTGGTCCAGATAGAACAATTATCGCCCCTCGGAGGGGCTTAAGGGATCACGTGAACGGGTGATGACCTCGCCCCGCCCGGCGCCGCAGACTCGGCAACGCAGAGCCGGACGAGAGAGGCGGAACGCCGTGAACCAGTTCAGCTGGACCCTCCAAGTCGACCTCACCGACCAGCAGTTGTGGGACGGCCTGGTGCACAAGGCCGAGCACCCGAGCCCCTACGTCCCGGCCGTCACCGGCTGCCGGGTGCTGGAGCGGTTCGAGGGCGGCTTCCTGCGCGAGATCACCGTCCGGGACGAGGTGACGGTGCGGGAGCGGGTCACGTTCCACCCCGGCGAGCGGGTGGTCTTCCGCCCGGTGGACGACCCGGCGATCGAGGAGATCGTCAACGAGCAGGGCCACGGCCCGGACGGGAAGCCCACCCTGACGCTCCGGGTGACGCTCTCGCCCGAGGGCGTCGCCAAGGCCGAGACCACCCGCTACTTCCGGCACGAGACCGAGCGGTACTTCTCCGACACCCTGGCCTTCATGGTCGAGGGCCTGGAGAGCCGCTACCGAGTCGACTCCTGACTCCCCCAGACCATTTCGGAACAAGAGGTGTGACAGCAATGGCCGGCTACTCCCGCCGCAGATTCATCAGAGACACCGCGCTGGTCACCGGCGCCGCGGCAACCCTGCCCGCGCTCCTGCCCGAGGTGGCCGCCGCCACCGAGGAGGGCGAGACCGGGCTCGGCTCGGTGGTGACGGTCCGTCCGGGCGACCGGCGGTACGCCGACCTCAGCTGGGGCGCCAACCGCCGCTGGGTGGGCACCCCCGACTACGTCCACCTGGTCAGCTCGGACGCCCAGGTGGTGGCCGCCGTGCAGAGCGCGGTGGACACCAACCGCGGCATCGCGGTGCGCAGCGGCGGCCACTGCTACGAGGACTTCGTCACCAACGCGAACGTCCGCGTGGTGATCGACATGTCCAACCTCACCAAGGTCTCCTACGACGCCGTCCGCCGGGTCTTCGCGGTCGAGGCGGGCGCCCGGCTGGGCGAGGTCTACCGGGGCCTGTACAAGGGCTGGGGCGTCACCCTGCCCGGCGGCAGCTGCCCGGGCGTCGGGGCCGGCGGCCACATAGCCGGCGGCGGCTACGGCCCGCTCTCCCGGCTGCACGGCCTGACGGTCGATCACCTCTGGGGCGTGGAGGTCGTGGTGGTGGACGCCACCGGCACCGCCCGCAAGGTGGTGGCCACCCGGGAGCCGAACGACCCCAACCGGGAGCTCTGGTGGGCCCACACCGGCGGAGGCGGGGGTTCCTTCGGCGTGGTGCTGCGCTACCTGCTGCGCTCTCCCGACCCGGTCTCCACGCTGCCGGCCGACCAGCTGCCCAAGCCGCCGTCCGAGGTGATCGTGGCGGACGTCAGCTGGAGCTGGGCCACCATGACCCAGGCCGGCTTCACCCGCATCCTGCGCAACTTCGGGCTCTGGCACGAGCAGAACAGCTCGGCCACCTCGCCGTACGCCTCGCTGTTCTCCCAGCTCAAGCCGCAGCACAAGTCGGCCGGTTCGTTCTCGCTGACCGCGCAGATCGACGCCTCGGTGCCGAACGCGGCCGCGCTGATGGACTCCTTCCTGGCGGCGGTGAACGAGGGCTCCGGCCAGACCTACCGGGTGAACGACCGGCGCACCATCTCCTGGCTGCACGCGGTGACCCAGTGGCCCGGCTTCACCGGCACCGACACCACCACCCGGTTCAAGGCGAAGTCCTCGTACATGAAGAAGGGCTTCACCGACGCCAACCTGGCCGCCTTCTGGCAGCACATGACCCGCACCGACCACTCCCACCCGGTCTCGCTGGTGATGATCACCTCCTTCGGCGGCAGGACCAACACCGTCGACCCGGCCGCCACCGCGACCCCGCAGCGGGACTCGGTGCTCAAGCTGCACTTCGTCAGCTTCTGGACCGACCCGGCCCAGGACGCGGCCAACACCGCCTGGGTGCGCGGCCTCTACCAGGACGTCTACGCGGCCAGCGGCGGGGTGCCGGCGCTGAACGCGTACACCGACGGCTGCTTCATCAACTACGCCGACGCCGACCTGGCCGACCCGGCGCTGAACACCTCCGGGATCGCCTGGTCCGAGCTGTACTTCAAGTCCGGCTACCGGCGGCTCCAGCTGGCCAAGGCGCAGTACGACCCCAAGAACGTCTTCAAGCACTCCCTCTCGATCAAGGCGGTGTGACGGATGAGCCGAATCTCCCGGCGCGGTGTGCTGGCCGGCGGCGGAGCGGCGGTGGCGGTGGGCCTGACGGGCCTGCCCGCGGGCGCGGCCGAGACGGGCGAACAGGGCCGCGGCTTCGGCGCGGTGACGGTCCGCCCGGGCGACCCGCGCTACCCGGACCTGGTCCGCGGGATGAACCAGCGCTGGTCCGCCCGCCCCGAGGCGGTGCACCTGATCGACTCCACCGAGCGCGCGGTGCAGGCCGTGCAGCAGGCCGTCCGGGCCGGCAAGCGGATCTCGGTGCGCAGCGGAGGCCACTGCTACGAGGACTTCGTCTACCACTCCGACGCCCAGGTGATCCTGGACCTCTCGGAGTTCACCGAGGTCTCCTGGGACCCGCAGCGCTCGGCCTTCGCCGTGCAGGCGGGCGCCACCCTGCTGGACGTCTACGAGCGGATGTACAAGGCCTACGGGGTGATCGTGCCGGCCGGGGTCTGCTACTCGGTCGGCGCCGGCGGCCACGTGGCGGGCGGCGGCTGGGGCCTGCTGGCCCGTCAGCACGGGCTGGCGGCGGACCACCTGTACGCGGTGGAGGTGGTGGTGGTCGACGCGGCCGGCACCGCCCGCGCGGTGGTGGCCACCCGGGAGCCGAACGACCCCCACCGGGAGCTCTGGTGGGCCCACACCGGCGGTGGCGGCGGCTCCTTCGGGATCGTCACCCGGTACTGGTTCCGCTCCCCCGGGGCCACCGGGAGCGACCCGTCCGGGGTGCTGCCGAAGCCGCCGTCCGAGGTCTTCCTGAGCGCGGTCTCCTGGGACTGGTCGCGGCTGACCGAGGCCTCGTTCTCCCGGCTGGTGCAGAACTACGCCGACTGGCACCTGGCGCACGCCGCCTCGGGCACCCCGTACGACGCGCTGTTCACCAACCTCAACCTGCACCACCGCTCCAACGGGCAGATCAGCCTGCTCACCCAGGTCGACGCCACCCGGCCGGACGCCCGGCAGCTGCTGGACGCCTTCCTGGCCGACCTGACCCGGGGCGTGGACGTGCCCACCGGGGCCGTCACGGCGCCGGCCGGGGAGCAGGGGCCGATGCCCCAGTTCGCCGCGCCGACCAGGCTGCCCTGGCTCCAGGCCACCCGCTTCCTGGGCACCACCAACACCATGCTGGTGGACCCGACGCTGCGCGGGGAGCAGAAGTCCGCCTACATGCGGGCCCGCTTCCCCGACCAGCAACTGCGGGCACTCTGGCGGCAGTTGAACCGGACCGACTTCTCCAACCCGTACGGCATGGTGCTGCTCAGCTCCTACGGCGCCAAGGTCAACGACCCGGCCCCGTCGGCCAGTGCCAGCGTGCACCGGGACTCGGTCTTCAAGCTGCTGTTCCAGAGCTACTGGGGCTCACCCGACGGGGACGCGGCCAACATCGGCTGGGTGCGGGACTTCTACCGGGACGTCTACGCCGAGACCGGCGGGGTGCCGGTGCCCAACCGGGTCACCGACGGCTGCTACGTCGGGTATCCGGACATCGACCTCTCGGACCCGGCGCAGAACACCTCCGGGGTGCCGTGGACCACGCTCTACTGGGGCGACAACTACGGCCGGCTGCAGCGGGTGAAGGCGGCCTACGACCCGCGGGACGTGTTCCGGCACGGGCAGTCGGTGCGCCTTCCCTGAGCCTCCCGCTACTGGACCGAACGGTCTCGAATGACTTACCGTCTCAGTCATGGCGAGGACCAAGGAGTTCGATCCGGACAGCGTGCTGGTGCAGGCGATGGACCTGTTCTGGGAGCGCGGCTACGAGGCCACGTCGATGGCCGACCTGGTCGAGCACCTGGGCATCGCCCGCGCCAGCCTGTACGGGACCTTCGGCAGCAAGCACGAGCTGTACCTGAGCGCCCTCAAGCGCTACCTGGAGAGCCGGGAGACCGGGTTCGTCGGGGCACTGTCCCAGCCGGGCCCGGCCCTCCCGGCCGTCCGGGCACTGGTGGAGAGCTGGGTGGACGAGGCCCTGCACGACCCCGAGCAGCGCGGCTGCCTGGTGGTCAACGCGGCGGTCGAACTCTCCTCCCGCGACCCGGTGGTGGCCGCCCAGGTGGAGCGGAGCTGGACGGTCCTGGAGACCGCCCTCACCTCCGCCCTGGTCCGCGCCCACGCCCAGGGCGAGCTGGACGAGGCCAAGGACCCCTACGCGCTGGCCCGCTTCCTGCTGGTGCTGCTCCAGGGCATCCGGGTGATCGCCCGGGCCGCCCCCGACCGCGTCCGCATCCGGGCCGCCGCCGACCAGGCGCTCTCGCTGCTCTGAACCCCCGTCAGCCGCCGGCCGGCGCGCCGAACCAGCGGGCCAGGGCGGTGGTGAGCGGAACGGGCGAGGCGGAGCTCCAGGCGGCGTAGCCGTCGGGGCGGACCAGCAGGGCGGTCAGCTCGGTGTCCAGGGCGGCGGTCACGGTGGTGAGGCGGTCGGCCCAGGGCTCGGCCGCGGCGCGCAGTGACGGGTCGTCGGCCAGGTCCAGCAGGACCGGGCGGGCCGGGTGGAGCAGGGCGGCGAGCTCCGCGGTGGAGCCGTCGGCGAGCTTCAGCGGGAGGTCCGGGACGAACCGGCCGGCCAGCGGGTCCCCCGGGTCGGCCGGGTAGGTGGCGGCGGTGCCGGAGACCAGGCCGGAGAGGTAGTGGTTGACCTCCTCGGCCCGCATCAGCCGGCCGAAGAGCTCGCGCAGCGGGTCCACCTTGGGGTCCGGGTCCATCAGGGCGACCTGGGCCCGGACGTTCCAGAGCACCTCGGCCGCCACCGGGTGGCGCTCGGCGTGGTAGCTGTCCAGCAGGCCCTCGGGGGCCCAGCCCGCCACCGTCCCGGCCAGCTTCCAGGCGAGGTTCACCGCGTCCTGGAGGCCGGTGTTCAGGCCCTGGCCGCCGGCCGGGAAGTGCACGTGGGCGGCGTCCCCGGCGAGCAGCACCCGCCCGGCCCGGTACCGCTCGGCCTGGAGCGCGGCGTCGGAGAAGCGGCTGAGCCAGCGCGGCGAGTCCATCTCCACCGTCTGCCCGGTGATCCGCTCGGCCTCGCCGCGCAGCTCCTCCAGGGTGACCGGTGCCTGCCGGTCGGCGGCCGGGCCGCGGAAGTCGTAGGTGCCGATCCGGCTGTGACCGTTCGGGTCGACCCAGAAGATGGTCCAGCCGCGCTCGGTCCGCTGCCAGCCCGCCGGGGCCAGTTCGGGGCGGCGCAGCCGGACCTCGCCCATCAGGCAGGACATGGTGGCGGGGGTGCCGGTGAAGGCGATCCCGGCCGCCCTGCGGACCGTGCTGCGGGCCCCGTCGCAGCCCACCACCCAGGCGGCGTCCAGGAGTTCACCACCGTCCAGGGTCAGGGTGACCCGGTCCCCGTGGTCGGTCAGACCGGTCACCCGGGCCCCGCGCCGGATCACCGCGCCGAGGCGCTCGGCCCGGTCGGCGAAGACCTGCTCGGCGTGCGCCTGCGGGCTGCCGACCAGTGCCGGGCCCTCGTCCACCACCGCCGCGAGGTCCAGCCCGAAGATCCCGCCGAAGTGGAACGGGGCGCGGGCCTGACGACGGTAGCCGCCGCCGTACCGGCCGGGCTGGACGGCCTCCAGCAGACCGCGCCGGTGCAGGGTCTGGGCGGTCCGGGCGTGCAGCGTCCCCGCCTTGGACTCTCCGGTGGGGCTGGGCAGTTGCTCCAGCACCAGGACCCGCACCCCGTGCAGGGCGAGCTCCCCGGCGAGCAGCATGCCGACCGGGCCACCGCCCACGATCGCGACGTCAACGGCCATGGTCGGTGCTCCACGGGGTCACTCGGTACGGATACGACGGACTTCCCCGATCCTCCGGCGGGCGGCCGGAGGGCGACAAGCGCGGACGGTTCTTCCGGTCACCTCCGCCCGACCTTGTCAGGTCGTTCGTAGCATCCCACCGGATTGCCGGCGCCCGGCTGACCTGATGGAGTCACGGGGCTATCGTTCTCACCCTGCGAGTCGCCACCGGGCTTGCCAGGGAGGGAAGTTGACGATGTACAGCGCACTGCGGCAGCTGGCCGACGAGGGCGTCTCGCTCTGGCTGGACGGGCTCTGCCGGGACGTCCTGGCCGACGGCGTCCTGTCCCGCCTGGTCGAGGAGGCCGGGCTCGGCGGCGCCACCTCCAACCCCCGCACCCTGGCCCGCAGCGCCGCCCTGCGGGAACGGCTGACCGCGCTGGCCGGCCGGCCCGGCGGCTCGGCCGCCGGGGCCGTCCGGGAGCTGACCCGCCAGGACGCCCGCGCCGCCTGCGAGGTGCTGCTGCCGCTGTACGGGCGGAGCGACGGCTTCCGGGGGTTGGTCTCGGTGGACGTGGACGTGGACGCGGACACAGACGCGGACGCGGACAGAGATGCGGAGGCGTACGCGGACGCGAGACCGGCGGCGAGGGCCCGGGAGGCGCTGGTGGCCGCCGCCCGCGAGCTGCACCGGGGCGTCGGACTGCCGAACGTGCTGGTCAAGCTGCCCGCCACCGGGCCGGGCCTGGGCGCGGTGGCCGACTGCCTGGCCGAGGGCATCGGGGTGCACGTCACCGCCGTCCGCTCGATCCCGCACTACGGCCTGGTGGTGGACGCCTACTTCGCCGGCCTGGAACGGGCCCGGGCCGCCGGGCGGGAGCTCTCCGGGATCTCCTCGCTGGCCGCACTCCCGGTCGGCCCGCTGGACCGGGCGGTGGACCGGCGGCTGGACCGGCTGGGCGTGCCGCGCTCGGCCGGACTGCACGGCGCGGCCGGCACCGCGGTGGCCCGCCTCGCCTACCACCACTACGAGCAGCGGCTGGACGGCCCGCGCTGGTGCGCGCTGGTGGAGGCCGGCGCCCGGCCGCAGCGGCTGCTCTGGGAGTCCGGCGCCCCCGGCCCCGGCCGCCTGGAGGGCCTGGTGGCCTGGGGCACCGTCACCTCCGCGCCGCAGGAGGTGCTGGACACCGCCTGCCGCGGCTTCCGGCCGCAGGGCGACACCATCACCGGCGAACACCGCTCCGCCGCCGAGGTGGTGGACCGGCTGGCCGGGCTCGGCATCCACCACGTGGCGGAGCTGGAGCTGCTGGCCGACCGCTCCCTCGCCGAACTGGCCGACTCCTGGGCCGAGTTGCGTGCCCTGGCGGCCGGCTCACCACGCGCGTCGGCTCTGCCACAGGCGGCTCCGCCGCGGGCGGCCGGGGCGTCCGCCGTGTGCGGTAGGCGTGCGGCCGGGGCGGCCTCGTAGCGGAGCTACCGGGGCCCCGCGGCGGAGCCGCACGTGTCGCTCCGGCCGTGCGGCGGGCGTGCGTGCCGAGGGGGCGCCTCCGCCCGGCCCGTCCGCACCGTGCTCCGGGGGAAACCGGCCTCCCGCCCCGGGAACTCCGCGCCGCCCGCCAGCGCCAGCAGCGGAGCGGCCTTCACCGCCGTCTCCTCGTACTCGGCCGCCGGGTCGGAGAGGGCGATCACCGCCCCGCCGACGCCGTACCGGAGCAGGCCCGGGGTGTGCACGGCGGTGCGGATCACGATCGAGGTGTCCATCGCCCCGTTCAGCGAGAAGTAGCCGATCGCGCCGGAGTAGACCCCGCGCGGGCCGCCCTCCAGCCGGTCGATCAGCTCCATGGTGCGGCGCTTGGGCGCCCCGGTCATCGAGCCGCCGGGGAAGGCCGCCCGGACCGCGTCCACCGCCCCGAGCCCGGGCCGCAGCCGGGCCCGCACGGTGCTGACCAGTTGGTGCGCGGAGGCGTAGCTCTCCACCCGGAGGATGTCCCGGGCGTCCACGCTGCCGGTCTCGGCCACCCGGCCGAGGTCGTTGCGGACCAGGTCGACGATCATCAGGTTCTCCGCCCGGTCCTTCGGGTTCCCCCGCAGGTCGGCGGCGAGTTCGGCGTCCTGCCGCCCGGTGGCGCCGCGCGGCCGGGTGCCCTTGATCGGCCGGGACTCCACGGTGCCGTCCCGGCCGACGGTGAGGAAGCGCTCGGGCGAGGTGGAGAGCACCGTCGTCCCGCCCAGGGCCAGGTACGCCCCGTACGGCGCGGGGCTGGCCCGGCGCAGGAAGCGGTACGCCTGCCAGGGGTCCGACTCCCCGGTCAGCTCCGCCTGGTTGGTCAGGCAGACCTCGTACGTCTCCCCCGCCGCGATCTGCTCCTGGCACTCCTCGACCAGCGCCAGGTAGGCCGCCCGGTCGTGCCGCAGCAGGACCGGGCCGAGCTTCCCGCCCGGTGCGGCGGCCAGCGGGCCGCGCCCGCCCGCCGACGCGGCCGGCCCGGCCAGCGCGGCGGCGGTGTCCGCCAGCCACTCCTCGGCGCCCGGGCCCTCCAGGGCCAGCAGGTGGGTGGTCCGCTCGTGGTGGTCCAGCACCACCGCGCGTTCGGCGAAGGCCAGGGCGGCGTCCGGGAGTTCGGAGCGGTGGGCGCGCTCGCCGCCGGTCTCGGCCTTGAGCTCGTAGCCGAGGTAGCCGACCCAGCCCAGCGCGAAGTCGAACGGCAGCCCGGCCGGGGCCTCGGCCCGCTGCCCGGCCAGCTCGGCCTCCAGCCAGTCCAGGAAGCCGCTGCGGACGGTCCGCCGCCCCTCGGGGCCGGTGACCGTGACGGTGCCCTCCCAGACGTCGGCGGTGGCCAGCCGGCTGCCCGCGCCCAGCACCGAGAAGCGGCCGAGCCGCTCGCCCGGACGGCTGCTGTCCAGCCAGAAGGCGTACTGCTCGGGCCGGAACAGCCGGTCGAAGACGGCCTCGTCGTCCCAGACGGTCGCCACCTGCCGGGCCAGCACCCGCCGCACCGGCGTCCGGGGCCCCGGCCGGGGCTCCGGACGCCGGGGCCGGGCCCGGAGGCGGGCCCGGCGGCCGCCCGCCAGGTCACGGAAGTTGGCGAGCAGCCGGTGGCCGCCCTCGGTGCCGACCGACTCGGGGTGGAACTGCACGCCCCAGAGCGGGCGGTGACGGTGCCGCAGGCCCATCAGCACGCCGTCCTCCGTCCAGGCGGTCGGCTCCAGCTCCGGCGGCAGCGCGGTGACCGCCAGGGAGTGGTAGCGGATCACCTCCAGCGGGTCGGGCAGCCCGGCGAACAGGCCGGTGCCGTCGTGCCGGACCAGGGCGGCGCGCCCGTGCACCGGCTCGGGGGCCCGCTCGACCCGGCCGCCGTGCGCCCAGGCGATGCCCTGGTGGCCGAGGCAGACCCCGAGCACCGGGAGCCGGCCCCGCGCCAGGACGTCCGCGCAGTGCCCGAAGTCCCCCGGGCGGTCCGGCCGTCCGGGGCCGGGCGAGAGCACCACGGCGTCGTAGCCGTCGAGCAGCCCGGGGTGCCAGCCGGGATCGTCGTTGCGGATCAGGTCCGGCTCGCGGCCGTTCACCTCGGCCAGCAGGTGGGCGAGGTTGTGGGTGAAGGAGTCGTAGTTGTCGACCAGCAGGGTGCGCATCTCCGTCCTACCCGATCTCCAGCAGCTGGTGTCCGACCGGGAGCCCGCCCTCGGACACCTCCCGGTGGGCCACCACCCGGACGGTGCGGCCCAGTTCGGCGGCGATCCGGTGCAGGCCGGCCAGGTCGCCGCGGTCGCTGAAGTGCAGCAGCGCCCGGCCGCCGGGCGCCAGCCGGGCCGGGGCCTGCGCCAGGTACCGGCGGTGCGCGGCGTACCCCGGGTCCACGTAGGCCCGCTCGTGCACCGAGGCGTAGCGGTAACCCTCGGGCGCCAGCACGTAGTTGGAGCTCCAGAAGACGGTGTCGAAGCGCTCCGCCGGGCCGAGCGCGTCGAACAGGTCGCTGTGCACCGCGCGGACCGTCCCGGCCACGCCGTGCCGGGCGGCGTTCAGCTCCGCGTTCTGCACCGCCCGGGCGTTGATGTCGGCGGCCACCACCGGCCGGTGGCCGGCCAGCGCGGCCGCGACCGCGATCACCCCGGTGCCGCAGCCGATCTCCAGGAAGGACCCCTCCCCGGATCCGGCCGCCCCGCCGAGCCCGAGCAGTTCCAGGGCCGTCGCGGTGGACGGCGAGTAGACCGGGGCGAAGACCTCCGGCAGCAGGTCCCACTCCCGACCTGACAGAGTGAAGGTCTTCGGCCGGTCCTTCCGGGTGAGCGCCTCCCGACTGCGCAGCAGTGACCTTTCATAGCTCCGTACCTCGGACACCGGCGCCCTCCCGTACCTCCGTGCGGCGCCGCCGGACACGGCGCTCCCAAGTGGCACTGTGCATTCCGGCCCGTCCGGACGACCAGGTGATCCGGCCACACCGGTGACCACTCCGACCGGTGGTCCGGACACCACGCGCCTTACTGGACAGCAGAACTGACCGTCCGTCACTTTACGTAATCTTGACCTCACTGGTTTCGGTACCTACCGTCGCTGGTGGGAGCGGAACGTGGCCCTCGACCCCTCCGGAGGGATGGTGTGTTACCTGGCCAGGTGCCGGACGGCGCCTTCACCGTGCTGGAACTGCTCGCCCAGGAGGCCCCGCCCGAGCACCTGGACGAGGTGGTCCGGGCCGCCCGGCGGGCCGGGGTGCCGACCGACGAGCTGGAGCGCCTGGAGCAGGCCCGCCAACTCGCCCTGAGGGTGCACTCGATGGTCGGCCGGCGACGGCAGCGCGAGGCCGGTCTCTCCACCCTGGTGGACACCGCCCGCGACCTGACCATGCCGTACGACCTGGACGAGCTGCTCAAGGTGATCACCCGCCGGGCCCGGCTGCTGCTCAACCTCGACATGTCGTACATCAGCCTGCACGACCCGGCCGGCGGCTTCTCCTACGTCCGGACCGCCGACGGGCACGCCACCACCCGGACAGTGGGCTTCAAGGTCTACTGGGACTCCGGCGTGGGAGCGCTCGCACACGCCAACTCGGCGCCGTTCTGGACCCCGGACTACCTGCCCGACGAGCGCTTCGACCACGCCGACCCGATCGACGAGGTGGTCCGGGCCGAGGGCCTGCGGGCCATGATGACGGTGCCGCTGCGGCACGGCTCCACCAGCCTGGGCACCCTCTACGTGGCCGCCCGGACCATCCGGTACTTCAGCCCGGACGAGGTCGCCCTGATGAGCTCGCTGGCCGACCTGGCCGCCATCGCGATCGAGAAGGCCCGGCAGCTCGACCGCACCCAGGCCGAGGTGCTGGAACTGGAGCTGGACACCTCGCGGGCCCGCTCCCACCTGACCGAGGTGCGCGAACTGGGCAACGTGCAGAGCCGGCTGATCGAGCAGGTGCTGGCCGGAGGGGACCTCACCGCACTGCTCGGCGAGGTGGCCGGGGCGTTCGGCGGCGAGCTGTCGGTGCACGGCGAGGGCGGCGAGCAACTCGCCTCGGTGGGAGCCGACTTCGGCGGCCTCGGTGCCGGGGCCCCGGCCGGGCTGGCCCCGGGCGAACTGGTTGCCGCCTACCTGGACGCGCACGCCGCCCCCGGGCCGGTCGCGCTGCCCGGCGGGGTCTGGGCCACCGCCGTCACCGCCGGGACGGAGCGGCTCGGACTGCTGCTGGTCCGCCCCTCCGGCGGACGGCTGGACGAACGCCACCGGCGGCTGCTCTGCCTCACCGCGCAGTCGGTGGCCCTGCTGCTGGTGCTGCTGCGCAGCGCGGCCGTCGCCGAAGGGCCGCTGCGCGACGAGCTGCTGGACGACCTGCTCGCCGACCCATCCCGGCCCGAGGCCCAACTCCGGGAGCGGGCCCGGCGGTTGTCGGTGGACCCGGACGCCCCGCACGTCCTGGTGGTGGCCCGCCCGGAGGGCGGCGCACCGGGCCGGGCGATCATCTGGGCCTCCTCGTACGCACACCGGACCGGGGGCCTGAAGTGCGTCCGGGACGGGCGCCTGGTGCTGCTGCTGCCCGGGCGGGACCCGAGCGCGGCGGCCCGGGCCGTCCGGGAGGAGCTCACCCCGCTGCTCGGACACCCCGTCACGGTCGGGGCGGCGGGGCCCGGCCAGGGGCCGGCCGGGTTCGCCCGGCTGTTCCAGGAGGCCCGGCGCACCCTGGAGGCGCTCGGCGCCCTCGGCGGCACCGGCACCAGCGCGGCCGTCGCCGACCTGGGCTTCCTCGGCCTCCTGCTGGCCGAACACCGGGACGTGGACGGCTTCGTGGCCGCCACCGTGGGGCCGGTGCTCGACTACGACCGCCAGCGCTTCACCGAACTCACCCGCACCCTGCTCGCCTACTTCGAGTCCGGCGGCAGCCCCACCTACGCCGCCGAGTCCCTCCACGTCCACCCCAACACCGTCTCGCGCCGGCTGGAACGCATCACCGAACTCCTCGGCCCCGACTGGCAGAAGCCCGCCCAGGCCCTGGAGCTCCAGCTCGCCCTCCGCCTCCACCGCACCCGCGGCGCCCTGGGCACCTGAGGTGGAAAGTGGTCACCCCGGGGGCGCGAGGAACTGCGCGAGTCGGAAGGCGGCTCACCTGCAACTGAGGGCACATCAGCCAGTTGCACGTGCTGCCGTTCCCCCGCGCGCAGTTCCTCGCGCCCCTGAGGTCGCTGCAACTGGACGTCGCGTCACCGGGCTCAGGCCGTCAGGCCGTCAGGCGGGCGGGCAGCGGGCCGAAGTGGCGGCGGGCCGCGCCCAGGGTCCCGGCGGCCAGGGCCACCGAGGCGAGGGTCATGTGGCGGTGCCAGCCGGGGAAGGAGCGGCCCTCGAAGTCGCGCAGGCCGACCCGGCTGCCCTCCTCGGCCGTGTCGCGGGCCACCCGGCGGCTCAGCTTGGAGAGGCGGACCAGCTCCTCGCCCGGGGTGTCCGCCAGGGTGGAGACCCAGAGCTGCACCGGCGGCCGGTGCGGGTCGCGCCACTCCCCGAGCAGCACCGCCTCCCCGCCCTGCGGGAACCGCACCCGGACCTGGACGTACAGCGAGGTGCGGGTGCCCCAGCCGCCCGCCGGGTCGGTCCAGGCCACCGGCCGCCGCAGGCCCCGGACCGCCTCGACGATCCGCTGCGCGGCCACCGGCCCGGCCCCGTACCCCGGCACCGCCGGGTCGGCCACCTCGAAGCGGGCGGAGCCCGTGGTGCGGGCCAGCACCGGCATGTGCTCCGCCCGCAACCGCCCGAGCACCGGCCGCAGTTCGGGCAGCCGGGCGTCCAGCAGCACCGGACGGGTGCCCAGGCCCCAGCCCCGGAGCCCGGTCACCGCCGCCACCGCGCACGCCTCCGGGTGCTCCTCGGCCACCTCCTCCGGTATCTCCGTCCGGCTCCGCCGCACCGGGTCCCCGACCCAGGACGGCGGCAGGTAGAGCCGCCAGTTGACCGGGGTGGAGCCCTCCCGGTCGGCGAACCAGACGCCGAAGGCCTGCTGACCGCTCATCACCTGCCCGTACTCGGGCACGTACCGGGTCTCCACTCCGGCCGACTGGTTGCCCGCCTTCGGGATGTGCAGCGGCTGCACCACCCAGGCCTCGGGCGGGCTCACCCGGTCCAGGTGGCGGGCCAGCCGGGCCCGGACCAGCTGCCAGTCCCAGGTCGAGTTGGAGATGAAGTGCTGGAGGCCCTGCTCGGCGGCGGGCCCGGCCAGCGTCGCCGCGATGTTGCGCATCGACTTGCGCCCCCGGGCGTGCAGCAGCCCGTGCAGGTACTGCTCGGCCTTGAGGCGCTGGTCGCGCCGGCGCAGCGGGCTGAAGACGTCCGCGGCCAGTTCGGTCAGCACGTCGTCGGCCGGCTCCGAGTACCCGGTCACCGGCATCCGCTTCGGCCGCCGGGCCTTCCCCCATGTCAGCACGGACTCGTTCACAGCACCCTCGTCCCTCGGCGAACGGCAGCCGGGGTGGCTGCGCCCTTCCACCGTGACTCCGGGGAGCCGTCCGGGGCGAGGTGAACCGGCCACACAGCGACGGGACCTGACGGTTGCCGGCCCACCACGGCGGCCGCCGGGCGGGGCGTCCGCTCAGGTCAGCCAGTCGTGGCAGGCCCGGACGACCAGCTGCACCAGCCGCATCGCATCCAGCCGCCCGGCCGGGCCCTCCGCGCCCTCGGGGGCGAACTCGGTCACCGTGAGCTGCCGCACCGGCACCCCCGCCGAGCCCACCGCCCGCAGCGCGCCGCCCAGCTGCGCGGTGGTCAGCCCGTCCGGCAGTGGCATCGCCACGCTCCGGAGCACCCCGGGGTCGAGCACCGACACGTCCAGCGAGACCGCACAGGAGGCCGAACCGGAGCCCGCCACCAGCGACTTGAGCTCGGCCACGTCCCGGGCCAGGTCCCGGCTGCCGCCGGGCGGCTCGGGGCGGCCCTGCACCAGGCCGCGCTGCCCGTACTGGACGATCCGCAGTCCGTCGAGCCGCTCCAGGTGGCGGACGAAGTCGCTCCTGGTCGGTCCGGAGGGGCAGCGCGGCTGCCGGGCGTCCTCCTCGGCGTCCAGGTGCACCAGCACGCCGGTGAAGCCCTCGTGCACCCAGTAGCCGAGCGAGTCGTCGCCGCCCAGCACCACCAGCAGCCGGCAGGTGCCGCGCAGCCGCTCCAGCACCTCGGGCACCAGGTCGAGGTCCTGCCCGGCGTTGAGCGGGTCCATCCGCAGGTCCCCGGCGTCGGCGAAGGTCAGCCCGGCGCAGAGCAGCTCCTGCTCCGCCCGGTCCCACCAGCCCGGCGCCGGCCCGCGCAGCGGGCCCGGGCCGAGGGCGCGGGAGACGCTGCGCAGCATCCCCGGCCCGAGGTCGGCCCGCCCGGCCGCGCTGCTCCCGCTGTACGGGAGCCCGACCACCACCACGTCCCAGTGCCCGTCCGCCCGCCACGGCTCGGCCCCGAGGAAACCCTCCGCCGTGCTCACCCTGCGCACCGACCATCACCTCTTCCGGTCAACGTGCTCGTGGCGCCCCGTCGTCGAGGGTCCGGCGCGTCACCGAGTATGTGGACGGGCGGTGAAGGTCGCCATGGTCCGGGCGGGACAGTGTCAGGTACCCGTGACCCGGACCTGGTGGCGGGCGGCCCCCGGCTCCAGGAAGCGCGCCAGTGCGGCGCCCTCCTCCTCCAGGTCGTGCTCCTCCCCGGCGGTCAGCCGGCGGAACGGACGGACCGTCAGCACCGCCCCCTCCTGGCCGGCCTCGATCCGCCAGGTGGCCGCCACCGTCCCGTCCACCAGCACCGCGCCGGGGATGTCGTTCACCCCGGTGAAGCCCTGGTCGGCGAAGTCCACCGTCAGCACCCGGCTGCGGTCGGCGTGCCCGCGCAGCAGGTTCTCGAACTCGTAGAGGTAGCGCACCGGGGCCGGGGTGTCCCCGTCCGGCCGGGGCGCCTCCGGCAGGTCGTACAGCTCCCGGCCCTGCTCGTCCCGGAACACCACCAGCCCGGGACGCAGCCGCTGCACCACCTCCGCCAGCCTGGTCAGCCCCGACCAGGCCTGGACGTCCTTCACGGTGGCCGGTCCGAACGCGGCCAGGTAGCGCCGCACCAGGTCCTCGACCGGCGCCTCCCGCGGGCCGTGCCCGGTCCACTGCTCCAGCGGCAGGTGGGCGACCGGGCCGCTGCGCCCCCACAGCCCGCGCGGCGGCACCTGGGCCAGCGGCACCGCCGCCCGCACCCACTGCGCCATCGCCGGCCCGTCGTTCCCGGGCCACCGCTCGGCCAGCAGCTTGCCCAACTCGGCGAAGGTGAGCGGCCCTTCGCCGAACGCGGCCCGCCCGGCCGCCGTCACCTCGGCCAGGTCGAGCCCGGCCAGCTTGCGGCGGAAGGCGGAGAGCGTGCCGCGCTCGATCACCGGGTCGACCAGCGGCCGCAGCCAGCGGGCGTCCTCGGTGGTCAGCAGGTGGATCGTCCCGCGCATCGCCGCGATCCGCACCGCCGTGCCGTCCGCCAGCAGCTCCGAGGCCTCCGCCGCCGGGTCGGCGGCCATCCGGCTCCACAGCCCGACGTACCAGGTGTGCGCGGTCTGGGCCTGGAGCCCGACCAGCCGCTCCAGCACCCGCGGCACCGTCAGATCGGTCCGCTCCAGCAGCAACTGCCGCGCCAGCGTGGCCCGGTTGAGCGCCCTGGCGTCCAGCACCGTGGTGGTCATGCCCCTCCTCCGCTACGTCCTCGGGGCCGACCGTACCGTCAGGCGGCGGCGCGGCGCCGGTGGGCGAGCGGGACCAGCGCGGCGTACTCCAGCGGGGCGGAGGGGTCGACCGAGACGTCGGCCGGGGCGGGCTCGGCGCCGGAGCGGACCAGCAGGTCACCGATGGCGGCGATCATCGCGCCGTTGTCGGTGCACAGGCCCATCGGCGGGACCCGCAGGGTGATGCCGGCCGAGGCGCAACGGCGCTCGGCCAGTTCGCGCACCCGGGAGTTGGCGGCCACCCCGCCGACCACCACCAAGGTCCCGATCCCGTGGTCGGTGCAGGCCCGGACCGCCTTGCGGGTGAGCACGTCGGCCACCGCCTCCTGGAGCGCGGCCGCGGCGTCCGGGACGTGCGGGTGCTCCTGGGCCTCCACCCAGCGGGCGGCGGCGGTCTTCAGGCCGGAGAACGAGAAGGCGTACGGGGCGTCCTGAGCACCCGTCAGCGGGCGCGGGAAGCGCACCGCCTTCCGGTCGCCCTCCCGGGCCGCCCGGTCGATGGCGGGGCCCCCGGGGTAGGGGAGGCCGAGGATCCGGGCCACCTTGTCGAAGCACTCGCCTGCCGCGTCGTCCAGGGTGTCCCCGAGGTGGACGATCGGGTCCCGGGCCAGGTCGCGCACCAGCAGCAGCGAGGTGTGGCCGCCGGAGACGATCAGCACCACGCACGGGTCCGGCAGCGGCCCGCCGTCCAGGGTGGCGGCGGCCACGTGCCCGGCCAGGTGGTGCACGCCGTAGAGCGGCACGCCGAGCGAGAAGGCGTAGGACTTGGCGGCGGCCACCCCGACCTGGAGCGCTCCCGACAGGCCCGGCCCGGTGGTGACGGCGACCGCGCCGACGTCGGCCAGGGTCAGCCCGGCCCGGTCCAGCGCCTCGCGGACCACGGGGGCGACGGCGTGCACGTGCGCCCGCGCGGCGATCTCCGGCACGACCCCGCCGAAGCGCGCGTGCTCGTCCATGCTGGAGGCCACCGCCTGACCGAGCAGCACCCCGTCCCGGACCAGTCCGGCGCCGGTCTCGTCGCAGGACGACTCGATGCCCAGCACCACGGGTGAATCCGACATGGCTCCGCCTTGTTCCGTCGTTCATGTACTTGCATTGATTGTGCAACAAGGGCGCTAGGTCCACGGACCTAGCCTGGATCGGACCTTGGTCGGAACCGGCCCGTGACTCCTTGCCCCTTGTGGCACACGGATGTTGGGGTCGTAGACGACAGATCAGCGCTTCGAAAAGGTGGTGGGCCCGATGGGCACCTACACGCTCCCCGATCTTCCGTACGACTACTCGGCCCTCGAGAAGGCGATGTCCGCCGAGATCCTCGAGCTCCACCACTCCAAGCACCACGCCGCCTACGTGGCCGGCGCCAACACCACCCTCGAACAGCTCGCCGAAGCCCGCGAGAAGGAGAACTACGGCGGCCTGGTCGGCCTGCAGAAGACCCTCGGCTTCCACCTCTCCGGCCACGTCCTGCACTCCCTCTTCTGGGAGAACCTCTCCCCCGAAGGCGGCGGCGAACCCGAAGGCGACCTCGCCGACGCCATCGGCGAACACTTCGGCTCCTTCACCGCCTTCAAGAAGCAGCTCACCGCCGCCACCGTCGGCGTCCAGGGCTCCGGCTGGGGCATCCTCTCCTGGGAACCCCTCGGCCAGCGCCTCATCATCGAACAGGTCTACGACCACCACGGCAACGTCGGCCAGGGCACCACCCCCCTGCTCGCCTTCGACGCCTGGGAACACGCCTACTACCTCCAGTACCGCAACGTCCGCCCCGACTACGTCACCCGCCTCTGGGACGTCGTCAACTGGACCGACGTCACCAACCGCTTCACCACCGCCAAGAACGCCTGACCCGCCCCGGGCCCCGCGTCCCGTCGCGGGACGCGGGGCCCGCCCGCCTATACACCGTGTGTACAGTGCGAACCATGTCACTCGGTCAGATCCTCCTCGGGCTCCTGGAGTCGCAGCCCCGCCACGGGTACGACCTCAAGCGGGCGTACGACGAGCAGTTCGGGCGGACCAGGTCGCTGCACTACGGGCAGGTCTACTCGACCCTGTCGCGGCTGCTGAAGAGCGGGCTGGTCGAGGTCGAGGGCGTGGAGCCGGGGGACGGGCCGGAGCGGAAGCGGTACGCGATCACCGAGGCCGGGGTCACGGACGTCGGGGAGTGGCTGGGGCGGGCGGAGAGCCCGGAGCCGTACCTGCAGAACACGCTGTACGCGAAGGTGGTGCTGGCGCTGCTGACGGGGCGTCCGGCCGCGGAGGTGCTGGACACCCAGCGGACCGAGCACCTGCGGCAGATGCGGGCGCTCACCCGGCGCAAGGAGAGCGGGGACCTGGCGGACCAGCTGATCTGCGACCACGCGCTGTTCCACCTGGACGCGGACCTGCGCTGGCTGGAGCTGACCGCCGCCCGGCTGGACGAGCTGAGCGGGCAGGTGCTCCGGTGACCGCCCCGGCCGAGGCGGCCACGGAACCGGCGGTGGCCGCGCCGCTGCTGTGCGCCACCGCGCTGGCCAAGCACTACGGGCCGACCACCGCGCTGCACGACGCCTCGGTGCGCCTGGCCCCCGGCGAACTGGTCGCGGTGATGGGGCCGTCCGGCTCCGGCAAGTCCACCCTGCTGCACTGCCTGGCCGGGATCGTCCGGCCGGACGCGGGCACCGTGGAGTACGACGGCCGGCGCCTGGACCTGCTCTCCGACGGCGAGCGCAGCGCGCTGCGCCGCACCGACTTCGGCTTCCTCTTCCAGTTCGGCCAGCTGGTACCGGAGTTGACCTGCCTGGAGAACGTGGCGCTGCCGCTGCGGCTGTCCGGCCTGCGCCGCCGCCCCGCCGAGGCGAAGGCCCGGGAGTGGCTGGAACGGCTGGACGCCGAGGGCACCGCCAAGCAGCGCCCGGGCGAGCTCTCCGGCGGCCAGGCCCACCGGGTCGCCACCGCACGGGCCTTGGTGACCGGGCCGCGGGTGCTCTTCGCCGACGAGCCGACCGGCGCCCTGGACTCCCTCAGCGGCGAACGCGTCCTCCAGCTGATCCGCGCCACCGCCCGGGAGACCGGCGCCGCCGTCCTCCTGGTCACCCACGACTCCCGGGTGGCCGCCTACGCCGACCGCGAGATCGTGGTCCGCGACGGCCGCACCCGCTGAGCCGACGCCCCGGGGACGTCGACGGGGGCGTCAACGAGGCGTCAACGGGGCCTGGCGGGCCGTCAGGATCCCGTCAGGGGAAGGGGCGGGGCGGGGTCGCGGGCCCAGGATCGGGGCGGAAGCATTCCGCACCACCGGAGGACCAGGATGTCCGTCACCGTCGCCACCCCGGCCGAGGCCGGGGCCGAGGAGCCCCCTGATCAGCAGCGCCACCGGCTGACCGCGCTGGGCGGGCTGTCCGCGCTGTCGCTGGACGCGATGGCCTCGGTGGCCTACGGGCCCGAGGCGGTGGTGCTGGTGCTGGCGGCGGCCGGGTCGTACGGGCTGGGGTTCACCCTGCCGGTGACGGTCGCCATCGCGGTGCTGCTGGCGGTGCTGGTGGCCTCGTACCGGCAGGTGATCGCGGCGTTCCCGGACGGCGGCGGCTCGTACGCGGTGGCCAAGGCGCACCTGGGGCGGCGCACCGCGCTGACCGCGGCGGCCTCGCTGGTGATCGACTACATCCTGAACGTCGCGGTCTCGGTGACGGCGGGGGTGGCGGCGCTGACCTCGGCGTTCCCGTCCCTCTACGGGGACCGGGTGTGGCTGTGCCTGGGCGTGCTGGCGCTGGTGACGGCGGTGAACCTGCGCGGGATCGCGGAGTCGGCACGCTGGTTCATGGTGCCGACGGCGGTGTTCGTGCTGTCGGTCCTGGCGGTCGTGGTGGCCGGCCTGTTCCGCGACGCGCCCGCCTCGACCGCGGCGGCCGCCGGGCACGCCTCGGCCCTGGGGGACAACGCCACCGCGGTCGGCGCGCTGCTGCTGCTCAAGGCCTTCGCGGCCGGCTGCTCGGCGCTGACCGGCGTGGAGGCGGTGGCCAACGCCGTCCCCTCCTTCCGCGCCCCGGCCGCCCGCCGGGCCCAGCGCACCGAGGTCGCGCTCGGCGCCCTGCTGGGCGTGATGCTGATCGGGCTGGCGGTGCTGATCGGCAAGTTCCACCTCCAGCCGGTGGAGGGCGTCACCGTGCTGGCCCAGCTGGCGGACGCCTCGCTCGGCCACGGCTTCGGCTTCTACCTGGTGCAGTTCGCCACCGTCGTCCTGCTCGGCCTGGCCGCGAACACCTCCTTCGGCGGGCTCCCGGTGCTGCTGCACCTGCTGGCCCGGGACAACCACCTGCCGCACGTCTTCGCACTGCGCGCCGACCGCCAGGTGCACCGGCACGGCGTGCTCTTCCTGGCCCTGGTCTCCGCGGTGCTGCTGGTCGGCTCCGGTGGTGACGTCAACTCGCTGGTGCCGCTCTTCGCGATCGGGGTGTTCGTCGGCTTCACCATCTGTCAGGTCGGCATGGTGCGGCACTGGCTGATCGCCCGTCAGCGGGCCCGCGCCCTGCTGAACGGCTTCGGCGCGCTGCTCACCGGTGTGGCCGCCCTGGTGGTCACCGGGACCAAGTTCACCGAGGGCGCCTGGGGCATCTGCCTCGCCCTGCCGCTGCTGGTGCTGCTCTTCGAGGCGGTGCACCGCAGCTACGCCCGGATCGGCGCGCGGCTCGAACTCGGCCGGGTGCCGGCGCCGGTGGCCACCAGCGGGCCGTCCCTGGTGCTGGTGCCGGTCACCACCATCACCCGGCTCACCCGGGAGGCGCTCTGCGCGGCCGCCTCGCTGGGCCAGGAGGTGCGGGCCCTCACCGTGGTGCCGGCCTCCCCCGACCAGGAGGACCGGGAGGCCGCCGAGGCCCTGCGGCGGGACTGGGAGCTCTGGCGGCCGGGCGTCGAGCTGGTCGAGATCACCGACCCGCACCGGCGGCTCGGGCAGCCGATCGCCGACTACGTGACCGGCCTCGGCGAGGGCCGCCGGGTGACCGTGCTGATCCCCGAGGTCGAGCCGGCCCGGTTCTGGCAGCGCGCCCTGCAGAACCAGCGCGGCGCGGTGATCGACCGGGCGCTGCGCCGCCACACCAACGCCGTGGTCTGCCGCCTCCGGCTCCGGATGGAGGCGGAGAAATAGCCCGGTACGTACCGTATGACCGGAATCCGCACACAGACCTTGACGGACCCTTAACACCCCTCTTGACGGGCCGTTAGCGCCACCAGAGCCTCTCCGACCTGCGAAAACAAGGGTTCGGAGGGGTTCTGGGCACGGTTTCGGGGAATCCCCCCCGCGTCCTACTCTCGCCCCTGTGTTCAATCTGCCCCAGGCGCTGAAGCGCCTCGTGATCGGCAAGGCCATGCGCAGCGAGGAGCTGGGCGAGACGCTGCTGCCCAAGCGGCTGGCGCTGCCGATCTTCGCCTCGGACCCGCTCTCCTCGGTCGCCTACGCGACCCAGGAGATCCTGCTGGTGCTGACCGTCGGCGGCACCGCCTTCCTCTACCTCACCCCGTGGATCGCGGCGGCCGTGGTCGGGCTGATGGTGGTCGTGGTGCTGTCGTACCGTCAGGTCGTCCATGCCTACCCCAGCGGCGGTGGCTCCTACGAGGTGGCCTCGCGCAACCTCGGCCCCAACGCCGGCCTGGTGGTCGCCGCGTCCCTGCTGGTCGACTACGTGATGACCGTGGCCGTCTCGGTCGCCTCGGGCGTGGACAACATCATCTCGGCCTTCCCCGGCCTGGACGACCACCGGGTGCTCCTGGCGGTCGGCTTCGTCGCGCTGCTCACCGCGATGAACCTGCGCGGCGTGCGCGAGTCCGGCAAGGCCTTCGCCACCCCCACCTACCTCTTCATCGGCGCCATGCTGCTGATGATCGCCACCGGCCTGGTCCGGCTGGCCTTCGGGGACGCGCCGGTGGCGGCCAGCGCCGGGTACGGGGTCGAGCCCGAGCACGGCAAGGACGCGCTGGCCGGGATAGCCCTGCTGCTGCTCGGCCTGCGGGCCTTCGCCTCCGGCTGCACCGCGCTGACCGGTGTGGAGGCGATCTCCAACGGCGTGCCCGCCTTCCGCGGCCCCAAGTCCAGGAACGCCGCCACCACGATGGCCGCCATGGGCATCATCGCCGTGGTGATGTTCAGCGGCGTGACGGCGCTGGCGCTGATCGCCAAGGTCCACATCGCCGAGGACGCCTGCCAGTTGACCGGCTTCGCGGACTGCGCGACCGCGCCCCAGCAGACCGTGATCGCCCAGCTCGCGGCAGCCACCTTCGGCGGCAGCGACAGCGTGATGTTCTACGTCATCCAGGCCGTCACCGCGCTGGTGCTGATCCTGGCCGCGAACACCGCCTTCAACGGCTTCCCGCTGCTGGCCTCGATCCTGGCCGAACACCGCTACCTGCCCCGCCAGATGCACACCCGCGGCGACCGCCTGGCCTTCTCCAACGGCATCATCGCCCTCGCCCTGGTGGCCGGCGGCCTGCTCTGGCTCTACGACGCCGACGTCACCAGCCTGATCCACCTCTACATCCTCGGCGTCTTCACCTCCTTCACCCTCTCCCAGACCGGCATGGTCCGGCACTGGAACCGCGCCCTGGCCACCGAGACCGACCCGGCCGTGCGGGCCGGCGCCCAGCGGGCCCGGGTGATCAACGCGCTCGGCGCGCTGACCACCGCGCTGGTGCTGGTGATCGTGCTGGCCACCAAGTTCACCCAGGGCGCCTGGCTCGCGGTGCTCGCGGCCGCCGTGCTCTGGGTGATGATGCGCGGCATCCGCCGGCACTACGACCGGGTCGCCGCCGAGCTCTCGCTGACGGACCCTCAGGACGCGTCGGTCCGCCCGGCCCGGGTGCACGGGATCGTGCTGGTCTCCAAGCTGCACAAGCCCACCCTGCGCGCCCTCGGCTACGCCCAGGCCTTCCAGCCGGACGAGCTGGAGGCCGTCACGGTCGCGGTCGAGCCGGACTCCACCGCCGAGCTGCACGAGCAGTGGGACGCGGCCGGGCTGGGCGTCCCGCTGAAGGAACTCGCCTCGCCCTACCGGGAGATCACCAAGCCGGTGACCGCCTACGTCCGCTCGGTGCGGCAGGAGCACCCCGGGGACGCCGTGGCGGTGTTCATCCCCGAGTACGTGGTCGGCCACTGGTGGGAGAACCTGCTGCACAACCAGTCCGCGCTCTGGCTGAAGAGCCGTCTGCTCTTCACCCCCGGCGTGATGGTCATCTCCGTCCCCTGGCAGCTCAACTCCTCGGCCAGGGCGGACCGTCCGGCCCGCCGCGCCCCCGGCGCGGTCCGCCGCGGCGAGCCGCAGCCGCCCGCCCGGGCGCAGGACCCCGCTAAGACGCCGTAAGGAAAACCACCCCTGCCGTATGGACGGCGTCAGCAAACCCTGACGCCGTCCATACGGCTGTTTGAGTGGCTGCGCCGGCCCGCCGCCGGAGCCGTCCGAACCTTCGGCGGCCACACTCGCAACCACCTTGGTGGAGTCCATGTCCGATCTCATCTTCGTAGGCGTCACGGTCGCCGTGTTCGCCGTCATCGCCCTGATCGCGCGAGGGGTGGAGAAGCTGTGAGCGCCGAGAACCTCGCTGGTCTCATCGTCGCCGTCGCGCTCGTCGGCTACCTCGTCGTGGCGTTGATCTACCCGGAGAAGTTCTGACATGACTGGCTGGATCCAGGCGATCGCCCTGGTCGGTGCGCTGGCCCTGTGCTACCGCCCGCTCGGCGACCACATCGCCCACCTGCTCACCTCCGCCCGCCACCTGAGAGCCGAGCGGGTCCTCTACAAGGTGATCGGCGTCGACCCAGAGGCGGACCAGCGCTGGCCCGTCTACCTGCGCTCGGTGCTGGCCTTCTCGGCCGTCTCGGTGCTCTTCCTCTACGGCTTCCAGCGGGTGCAGAACCACCTGTTGCTGAACCTGGGCATGGACGCGGTGCCCTCGCACACCGCGTGGAACACCGCGATCTCCTTCGTCACCAACACCAACTGGCAGTCGTACTCGGGCGAGTCGACCATGGGCCACCTGGTGCAGATGGCCGGCCTGGCGGTGCAGAACTTCGTCTCCGCCGCCGTCGGCATCGCGGTGATGGCCACCCTGATCCGGGGCTTCGCCCGGAACAGGACCGACCGGGTCGGCAACTTCTGGGTGGACCTGGTCCGGATCTCGCTGCGCCTGCTGCTCCCGCTGGCGATCGTGTTCGCGCTGGTCCTGGTGGCCAACGGCGCGGTGCAGAACTTCCACGGCTTCCACGAGGTGGCCACGCTGGCCGGTGACCCGCAGTCGGTCCCGGGCGGTCCGGTGGCCTCGCAGGAGGTCATCAAGGAGCTGGGCACCAACGGCGGTGGCTTCTTCAACGCCAACTCGGCCCACCCGTTCGAGAACCCGAACGGTTTCAGCAACGTGCTGGAGATCTTCCTGCTGCTGGTGATCCCGTTCGCCCTGCCGCGCACCTTCGGCAAGATGGTCGGCGACAACCGCCAGGGCTACGCGATCGTCGCGGTGATGGGTCTGTTCTGGGTCGCCTCGGCCGCGCTGATCACCTTCTTCGAGTTCCAGCACAGCGGGGTGGCCTCGCAGGCCGCCGGTGCCGGGATGGAGGGCAAGGAGCAGCGCTTCGGCATCGCCGCGTCGAGCCTGTTCGCCGCCTCCACCACGCTGACCTCGACCGGAGCGGTGAACTCCTTCCACGACTCGTACTCGCCGTTCGGCGGCGGTCTGACGGTCTTCAACATGATGCTCGGTGAGATCGCGCCCGGCGGTACCGGTTCCGGTATGTACGGGATGCTGATCCTGGCCGTGGTCGCGGTCTTCGTGGCCGGACTGATGGTCGGCCGCACCCCCGAGTACCTGGGCAAGAAGCTGGGCGGGCGGGAGATGAAGTTCGCCTCCCTCTACATCCTCACCACCCCGACCATCGTGCTGGTCGGCACCGGTGTGGCGATGGCCCTGCCCGGCGAGCGCGCCGGGATGCTCAACACCGGTGCGCACGGCTTCTCCGAGGTCCTCTACGCCTTCACCTCGGCCTCGAACAACAACGGGTCCGCGTTCGGCGGCCTCACCGTCAACACCGAGTGGTACAACACCGCGCTCGGCCTGGCGATGGTCTTCGGCCGCTTCCTGCCGATGGTCTTCGTGCTGGCGCTGGCCGGTGCGCTGGCCCGGCAGCAGCCCGTCCCCGCCACCCCGGGCACCCTGCCCACCCACAAGCCGCTGTTCGTCGGCCTGCTGTCGGGAGTCATCCTGATCGTGGTCGGCCTCACCTACTTCCCGGCCCTGGCTCTCGGGCCGATCGCGGAAGGTCTGCACTGATGTCGTCCACCACCCCCACCACCGCCGAGCAGACCCCGCACAGAGTCGGGGGCGGCCTGCTCGACCCCAAGCTGATCGTCGCCTCACTGCCCGACGCGGTGAAGAAGCTCGACCCGCGCGTCATGGTCAAGAACCCGGTCATGTTCGTGGTCGAGGTCGGCTCGGTGGTCACCACCGTCGCCGCGATCGCCGACCCGTCCGTGTTCGCCTGGTCGATCACCGTCTGGCTCTGGCTGACCGTGGTCTTCGCCAACCTGGCCGAGGCCGTGGCCGAGGGCCGCGGCAAGGCCCAGGCCGACACCCTGCGCCGGGCCAAGACCGACGCCAAGGCCCGACGCCTCGTCAACTGGCCCGCCTCGCAGGACGAGGAGGAGGTCTCCGGGACCGCGCTGCGACTCGGCGACCACGTGGTGGTCGAGGCCGGGCAGGTGATCCCCGGCGACGGCGACGTGGTCGAGGGCGTCGCCTCGGTCGACGAGTCGGCCATCACCGGCGAGTCCGCCCCCGTGATCCGCGAGTCGGGCGGTGACCGCTCCGCCGTCACCGGCGGCACCAAGGTGCTCTCCGACCGGATCGTCGTGAAGATCACCTCGGAGCCCGGCAAGACCTTCATCGACCGGATGATCGCCCTGGTCGAGGGCGCCGCCCGGCAGAAGACGCCGAACGAGATCGCGCTCAACATCCTGCTGGCGTCCCTGACCATCGTCTTCCTGATCGCGGTGGTCACCCTCCAGCCGATGGCCACCTACGCGGGTGCCCCGCAGTCGATGATCGTGCTCTGCGCCCTGATCGTGGCGCTGATCCCGACCACCATCGGCGCGCTGCTCTCGGCGATCGGCATCGCCGGCATGGACCGCCTGGTCCAGCGCAACGTGCTGGCCATGTCCGGCCGCGCCGTCGAGGCCGCCGGTGACGTCAACACGCTGCTGCTCGACAAGACCGGCACCATCACCCTCGGCAACCGCCAGGCCGCCGAGTTCCTCTCCGCGGCCGGTGTCGGCACCGAGGAGTTGGCCGACGCGGCCCAGCTCTCCTCGCTCGCGGACGAGACCCCCGAGGGCCGCTCCATCGTGGTGCTCGCCAAGACCGCGTACGGCCTGCGGGCCCGCACCCAGGGCGAGTTGACGCACGCCACCTGGGTCCCGTTCACCGCCCAGACCCGGATGTCCGGCGTGGACGTGGACGGGCGCCAGGTCCGCAAGGGCGCGGCCGGCGCGGTGACCACCTGGGTCCGGGACAACGGCGGTTCGGTGGACGAGCAGGTCACCGCGCTGGTGGACGGGATCTCCGCCGCCGGCGGCACCCCGCTGGTGGTGGCCGAGAAGAACGGCTCCTCCCCGGCCCGGGTGCTGGGTGTCATCCACCTCAAGGACGTGGTCAAGGAGGGCATGCGGGAGCGCTTCGACGAGCTGCGCCGGATGGGCATCAAGACCATCATGATCACCGGTGACAACCCGCTGACCGCCAAGGCGATCGCGGAGGAGGCGGGCGTGGACGACTTCCTCGCCGAGGCCACCCCCGAGGACAAGATGGCGCTCATCAAGAAGGAGCAGGCCGGCGGCAAGCTGGTCGCGATGACCGGCGACGGCACCAACGACGCCCCCGCCCTCGCCCAGGCCGATGTCGGCGTGGCGATGAACACCGGCACCATGGCGGCCAAGGAGGCCGGCAACATGGTGGACCTGGACTCCAACCCCACCAAGCTGATCGAGATCGTCGAGATCGGCAAGCAGCTCCTGATCACCCGCGGCTCGCTGACCACCTTCTCCATCGCCAACGACGTGGCCAAGTACTTCGCGATCATCCCCGCGATGTTCGCCACCGTCTACCCCGGCCTGGACAAGCTGAACATCATGCAGCTGCACAGCCCGCAGTCCGCCATCACCTCGGCCATCGTCTTCAACGCCCTGGTCATCATCGGCCTCATCCCGCTGGCCCTGCGCGGCGTCAAGTACCGCCCGTCCGACGCCAGTTCGCTGCTCCGACGGAACATCGGGGTCTACGGCCTCGGCGGTCTGGTGGTGCCGTTCGTCGGCATCAAGCTGATCGACCTCGTCGTCCAGTTCATCCCCGGCCTGAGCTGAAAGGAGCTCCTGAGATGCCCACCACCGTGCGCAACCACCTCACCGCGCTGCGGGCCCTGCTGGTGCTGACCGTGATCCTCGGGATCGGGTACCCGCTACTGGTCACCGGCGTCGGCCAGCTGGCCTTCGCCGACAAGGCCAACGGATCCATCGTCAAGTCCGAAGGGAAGGAGGTCGGTTCCAGCCTCATCGGCCAGAACTTCAACCTCCCGAAGAAGAACCCCGACGACCCGGACGAGGCCGCCCAGCCGGACCCGAAGTGGTTCCAGCCCCGGCCCTCCGCAGCCGGCACCGGCTACGACCCGCAGTCCTCCGGCGCCTCCAACCTCGGCCCCAACAGCGACGTGCTGCTGAAGTCCGTCGAGGAGCGCCGGGCCGCGGTCGCCGCCTTCGACGGGGTCGACCCGGCGAGCGTCCCGGCGGACGCGCTGACCGCCTCCGGCTCCGGCCTCGACCCGCACATCTCCAAGGCCTACGCCGAGCAGCAGGTCGCCCGGGTCGCGAAGGCCCGTAACATCCCTGCCGAGCAGCTGAACAAGCTGATCGACAAGTCCACCGAGGGCCCCGCCCTCGGCTTCCTCGGCCAGGCCGGGGTGAACGTGGTCCTCCTCAACAAGGCGCTGGCAGAGACGAAGTGACGATCCCGCAGGGACGACGTGGGCGGCTCCGGGTGTACCTCGGGGCCGCTCCCGGCGTTGGCAAGACGTACCGGATGCTGGACGAGGCCCGCAGGCGCCAGGAGCGTGGCGCGGACGTGGTGGTGGGGTACATCGAGTGCCACGGCCGCCGGCACACCGAGAACATGCTGCAGGGCCTGGAGGTCGTCCCCCGGGCCCAACGGGTGTACCGGGGGACCGAGTTCACCGAGATGGACCTGGCGGCGGTGCTGGCGCGCGGGCCACAGGTGGTGCTGGTGGACGAGCTCGCCCACACCAACATCCCCGGCGGCGCCCACGCCAAGCGCTGGGAGGACGTCGAGGAGCTGCTGGCGGCCGGGATCGACGTCATCACCACGGTGAACGTCCAGCACCTGGAGTCGCTCAACGACGTGGTGCAGAAGATCACCGGCGTCCCGCAGCGCGAGACCGTCCCGGACGAGGTGGTGCGCACCGCCGACCAGATCGAGCTGGTCGACATGGCCCCGCAGGCGCTGCGCCGCCGGATGGCCCACGGCAACGTCTACAAGGCCGAGAAGGTGGACGCCGCGCTCTCCAACTACTTCCGGGTCGGCAACCTGACCGCCCTGCGCGAGCTCGCCCTGCTCTGGGTGGCCGGACGGGTGGACGAGGGCCTGCGCGACTACCGCGCCACCCACAACATCGACCGGGTCTGGGAGACCCGCGAACGCGTCGTGGTGGCGCTGACCGGCGGCCCGGAGGGCGAGACCCTGATCCGCCGCGCCGCCCGGATCGCCGACCGCACCGCCGGCGGTGAACTGCTCGCCGTCCACATCACCCGCAGCGACGGCCTGGCCGGCGCCTCCCCCGGCCAACTCGCCCAGCAGCGGCGCCTGGTGGAGACCCTCGGCGGCAGCTACCACGTGGTGGTCGGCGACGACATCCCCACCGCCCTGCTCTCCTTCGCCCGCGCCCACGACGCCACCCAACTGGTGCTCGGCACCAGCCGCCGCGGCCGGGTCAACCGCTTCCTCACCGGCCCCGGCATCGGCGAGACCACCGTGGACGCCTCCGAGGACATCGACGTCCACATGGTCACCCACGAGTTCACCGGCCGCGGCCGCCTGCCCGCCCTCGGCCGCCGCCACTCACCCCGGCGGACCTTCGCCGGCTACCTGGCCGGGCTGGTCCTGCCCGTCCTGCTCACCCTGCTGCTCTCGCACACCAGCCTCAACCTCACCACCGACGCCCTCATCTTCCAACTCGGCGTCGTGGCGGTCGCGTTGCTCGGCGGAGCCACCTCCGCACTGCTCGCCTCGGTGGTCGCCTCGCTGCTGCTGAACTACTACTTCATCCCGCCCGTCCACACCTTCACCATCACCGAGCCCAACAACATCATCGCCCTCTCCGTCTTCGCCGCCGTCGCCCTGACCGTCTCCACGGTGGTCGACCGCGCCGCCCGCCTCACCACCCGCGCTGCCCGCGCCACCGCCGAGGCCGAGACCCTCTCCACCCTGGCCGGCAGCGTGCTGCGCGGCGCGGAGGCGCTGCCCGCGCTGCTGGAGAAGTGCCGCACCGCCTTCGGCATGGACGCCGTCGCCCTGCTCGACCACACCGGCGGCACCGTCCTGGCCTCCTCCGGTACGGGGACGGGCGAGGTGACCGAGGTGGGCGTCGGCGGCGGCGCCGTCCTGGTCCTGACGGGTCGTCGGCTGCCCGCCGCCGACCAGCGGGTGCTGACCGCCTTCGCCGCCCACGTCGGCGCCGCCCTGGAGCGCGACCGCCTGGCCACCGCGGCCGCCGAGGTCGAGCCCATCAAGGCCGCCGACAAGATGCGCACCGCCCTGCTCGCCGCCGTCAGCCACGACCTGCGCACCCCGCTGGCCGCCGCCCTCGCCTCCGTCGGCTCGCTGCGCAGCCCCGACGTCGAGTTCTCCGACGAGGACCGGGCCGAACTCCTCGCCACCGCCGACGAGTCGCTGCTCAAGCTCACCCGGCTGGTCGACAACCTGCTCGACATGAGCCGCCTCCAGGCCGGCGCCCTCACCCTCCACCTCGCCCCCACCCACCTCGACGAGGCCCTCCCCCGCGCCGTCGACTCCCTCGCCGACCCCGACGCCCCCGTGCAGCCGCTCGGCCTGGACACCGTCCCACCGGTGCTGGCCGACCCGCCGCTGCTGGAGCGCGTGCTGGCCAACGTCATCACCAACGCCCTGCGCCACAACGCCCCCGGCGCCCCCGTCCTGGTCTCCGCCAGCGCCCACGCCGGCCGGGTCGAGATCCGCGTCATCGACCGCGGCCCCGGCATCCCGCCCGAGGACCGCGACCGGGTCTTCCTCCCCTTCCAGCGCCTCGGCGACACCGACAACACCACCGGCACCGGCCTGGGCCTGGCCCTCTCCCGCGGCCTCGCCGAGGCCATGGACGGCACCCTGGAGGTCGAGGACACCCCGGGCGGCGGCACCACCATGCTGCTCACCCTGCCCGCGGCCGGACCTGACGGGTCCTCATGACCAGTGTGCTGGTGGTGGACGACGAGCCGCAGCTGTTACGGGCCCTGGGCATCAACCTGCGGGCCCGCCGGTACGCCGCGCTGACCGCCGCCACCGGGCAGCAGGCCCTGGACCTCGCGGCCCGCACCCCGCCCGACGCGGTCCTGCTCGACCTCGGGCTGCCCGACCTGGACGGCCTGGACGTGCTGCGCGGGCTGCGCGGCTGGAGCGGCGTCCCGGTCATCGTGCTCTCCGGCCGGGCCGACACCACCGAGAAGATCCGCGCGCTGGACGCGGGCGCCGACGACTACGTCACCAAGCCGTTCGTGATGGACGAACTCTTCGCCCGGCTGCGCGCGGTGCTGCGACGCCCGCCGCCCGGCCCGCCGGCCGCCCCGGTACGGCTCGGCGACCACACCGTGGACCTGACCGCCGCCCTGGTGACCGGCCCCGGGGGGCCCGTCCGGCTCACCCCGACCGAGTGGCGGCTGCTCACCGTGGTGCTGGAGGAGCCGGGGCGGCTGATCCCTCAGGCGGAGCTGCTCACCCGGGTCTGGGGCCCCGGCGCCGAGACCCACTCCAACTACCTGCGGGTCTACTTCGCCGCCCTGCGCCGCAAGCTGGAACGGGACCCGTCCCGCCCCCGCCACCTGGTGACCGAGCCGGGCATCGGCTACCGCTATGTCCCCTGAAACGGCGGAGGGCCGTGGACCCCGGGGTCCACGGCCCTCCGCCCGCCGTTCGGCGGTGCGTCAGATCGACTGCCAGGACGGCTTGGCGGCGTAGGTGGCGCGGAAGTAGTCGGCCAGCTTGAGGCCGGCCGCGGCGGCCTCGTCGACGACCACGGTGGCGTGCGGGTGGAGCTGCAGGGCCGAGGCCGGGACCAGCGCGGAGAGCGGCCCCTCGACGGTGGCGGCGACCGCGTCGGCCTTGTTGGCGCCGGTGGCCAGCAGGACCACGTGGCGGGCCTCCAGGATGGTGCCGATGCCCTGGGTGATGACGTGGTGCGGCACCTGCTCGATGTCGTCCTCGAAGAAGCGCGCGTTGTCGACCCGGGTCTGCTCGGTCAGGGTCTTGATCCGGGTGCGCGAGGCGAGCGAGGAGCACGGCTCGTTGAAGCCGATGTGCCCGTCGGTGCCGATCCCGAGGATCTGGAAGTCCACGCCGCCGGCCTCGGCCAGCGCGCGGTCGTAGTGGATCGCCTCGGCCGCGACGTCCTCGGCGGTGCCGTCCGGGCCGATGAAGGAGGCCTCGCTCAGACCGAGCGGCTCCACCACCTGGCGGATCACGGTGGAGCGGTACGACTCCGGGTGCCCGGCGGGCAGGCCCACGTACTCGTCCAGCTGGCAGATCCGGACCCGGGAGACGTCCAGGCCGCCGGCCACCTTGGCGGTGAGCGCGGTGTAGATCGGCAGCGGCGTGGAGCCGGTGGCCACCCCGACCAGCGCGTCGGGCTTGCGCGTCACCAGCTCGGCGATGGCCGAGGCGATGAGCTCGCCGCCCGCCGCGGCGTCAGGGACGATCACGATTTCCATGGCTCCACCGTTCTGATTCGTACGCGTAGATGTGGTCTAGACCAGACTCCCAGATTCTACCGAGCCCCGTCCAGGACCGTCGTCACGGTCCAGCCTCCGGTACACCGTCCTCCCGTGCCGAGTCGGAGGCCACGAAGTAGGTGGGCCGGCGCTGGACGGCGGTGTAGATCCTCCCCACGTACTCGCCCAGCAGACCGACGCAGATCAGCTGCACACTGCCCAGGAAGAGCACCGCCACGAACAGCGAGGTCCACCCCGGCACGGTCGAACCGGCCAGGTGCACCCCGATGCTCCACACCACCATCAGCAGACAGAGCACGAAGCTCGCCACGCCCAGCCAGGTGGCCAGCCGCAGCGGGGCCGCCGAGAAGGTGGTGACGCTCTCCACCGCGAGCCGGACCATCTTGCCGAGCGAGTACTTGCTGCTCCCGGCGACCCGCTCCTCCCGCTGGTACGTCACCTGCCCGCTGGGGAAGCCCAGCCACGGCACCAACAGCCGGTACACCTGCTGCTGGTCGGTCGGCAGCGCCTTGAGCGCCTCCACCGCGACCCGGCTCAACAGCCGGAAATCACCCGCCTGGGCCGTCACCCGCTTGCCGACCAGACGGCGCATCAGCCAGTAGTACGCCCCCGCCGTCCGCCGCTTGAAGCCGGTGTCGGTGGAGCGGTCCGACCGCACCCCGTAGACGATGTCCAGGCCCTCGGCCCGGGCCAGCTCCAGCATCTCCGGGATCTTCTCCGGCGGGTCCTGCAGATCGGCGTCGATGCTCGCCACGTACCCGCCCACCGCCGCGTGCAGCCCCGCCGTCAGCGCCGCCTGGTGCCCGGCGTTCGACCGCAGCCGCACCACCCGCAGCTCCGGCCAGCCGGTCCGCTCCTTCTCCAGCAGCTCCGCCGTCCGGTCCGCACTCCCGTCGTCCACCGCGACGACCTCGTACGACACCCCCGCCCCGTCCAGCGCCGGCCGCAGCCTCGCCACCAGGGCCGGCAGCGCGGCCTCCTCGTCGTACATCGGGACGACGACCGAGAGGGTCGTCCTCCCCTCGGGTGCTACCGGCATGATTCCCACCTGCGGTCCAGACCATGGGGACGGCCCGGACAGTAGCACGGGGGCGGCGCCCGGGGTGTCCGGGTGCCGCCCCCATGCGGGGTGAGGCCTCGTCAGCGCCGCTGGAGCGCCTGCCAGTAGGTCCCGGTGGACCAGAGCGGCACGACTCCGTCGGCGTCGTAGAGCACCAGGTTCGCGTCGTTCTGGAGCACCAGGTACGCGCCCGGGTGGCCCCAGGTCCCGGTCGACGACAGGGCACGGCCGTCGGCCGCGTAGATCACCGCGTTGCCGTCGTCCTGCACGACGAACCGGGCCCCCGGGTTGCCCCAGGTACGGGAGTCCCAGACCGGACCGTAGGCGTTGAAGAAGAGCACCAGGTTGCCGTCCGCCTGCATGTTCAGGTGGATCGGCGAGACGGCCGGGGTGTTCAGCACCTCACCGCTGCGCAGGCCGCCGCCGGCGAACACCGCGGTGCCCAGTCGGGCCGCCGCCCGGTTGTCCGTGCCGGAGGCCCAGCGGGCGAGGATCTCCCCGCGCCGGCCCGGGGACACGGCGTAGAGCACCAGGTTGAGGTCGTCCTGCACCACGAGGCGCGCGTTGCGGAAGTCCCAGCTGCCGGTGGACCACAGGGCCCGGCCGTCGACCGCCCTCACCACCAGGTTGCCGTCGCCCTGCATGGTGACCGTGGCGCCCTCGTTGCCCCAGGTCCCGCTGTGCCAACGAGAGTTGCCGGTGGCCTTGGAGTACAGCACCAGGTTCCCGTCCGGCTGCATCACCAGCCGCCCGGCCTTCGACTCCACCGTCTCGCCCGACCGCAGCGTCCGGCCGGACGGGAGCGTGGCACCGAGGTCGTCGACGCCGCCGTACCAGGTGTGGGTGGCCCAGAGCGGCTTGCTGTCCGGGTCGTACATCACCAGGTTGCCGTCCCGCTGGACCACGTACCGGGAACCGGCGAAGGCCCAGTACCCGACCGACCACACCGGGGCCCCGGCCTGGTCCCGGACCACCAGGTTGCCGTCCGCCTGCACGGCGGCCGTGGCGCCCGGGTGCCCCTCGGTGCCCGAGGTCCACAGCACCCGGGAGGTCTGACGGTCACTCAGCACCAGGTTGCCGTCCGCCTGCATGGCCAGCTGGGTCCGGTCCGCCACCACCTGCTCGCCCGACCCGAGCGTCCGGCCCGCCATCAGCGGGACGCCGGAGGTGTCGTGCTCGGGGGAGTACGTGCGGGTGGACCACAGCTCGACGCCGGAGGGGTCGCGCAGCACCACGTTGCAGTCGTCCTGGACGGACAGCTTCACCTCGGCGTAGCGCTCACCGCGCTGCTCCGGATTGGAGGACCAGTAGCTCTGGCCGGCGTCCACCAGGGCCAGCTCGCCGTACTGGACGACCAGGCGCCCCGCCGGGTGGGCGGGCAGCCGGGTGGACCACAACTCCCGGCCGGTCGCCAGCTCGGTCAGCACCAGGTTGCCGTCACCGCGCACCTTCAGGCTCGCGCACGCCGAGTAGAAGACGTCCGAACGCCCGATGGGGGTGTTCCAGGTCATCGAGTTCCTGGGGTTCTCCAGGATGCCGAGCGAGTACGGCTCGCCGAAGCGGGCCGATCCGCCGACCGGGGCGGCGCCGGGCCGGACCACGGTCACCACACTGCTCTCGTACGGGTTCACCGTCCCGATGACCATCTCGGGGTTGCCGTCCCCGTCGAGGTCGCCCGGGGACCGGAGGGAGCCGACGTACTGGTGGACGTCGTCGAAGCCGGCGAGCGGGATCACCACGACGTCGAAGGGCGCGGGCAGTGCCGCGGGCACCGCGGCGCCCTGCTCCCAGCGGCCCCAGCCCTGCCGGGGCGAACCGTCGCACGGCTCCAGCACCGGCACGATCCCCTCGGCCGGCGCCGCCAGGCACCGGCCGTCGTTCGCGACCAGCGCCGCTCCGGGTCCGACCCGCCACTGCTGGGTCGCCGACACCGAGCAGAACCCACCGACCGACTGCGGGCCAGGCGCGGCGTCCAGGCAGTACCCGCGGTCACGGAACGTCCCGTCCGCACGGAGCTGCCAGCCCGCCACGACCTTCCCGCAGGGGGCCAGCCGGTTGCCCGGCAGGGTGTAGCACTGCTCCGACCCGTCGGCCGCGGGCACCGCGCTCTTCAGCCGGAAGACGGTGACCGGCGAGCGCAACGGCTGGACCGGAAGGCCGTCCGGCCCGAACTCCAGGCGGTAGCCGTACATCTCGTTCCCGACCCCGGTGGTCGAGCGGGCCCAGAGGGTCGGCACGCCGCCGACCTTGCCCGGCGTCAGCAGGACCGTCGTGGTCCAGTCGCCGGTGCCCAGTTGGACCGGGGCGCCTATCACCGAGCCGGCCTTGCCCGGGTAGTACCAGAGCCGGCCCTTCTCCACCGTCACCAGGTCCGGCACCCCGTCCTGGTTGGCGATCCCGTCGGTGGCCAGCACCTGGGTCGCCGAGGTCCAGGTCGGGTCGTAACCGGTGCAGTCGCTGCCCGCGGCGCAGCTCTGCGGCTTCGCCACCTTCCGGACCTGCTCGGTCTTCGTGAAGTACCCGGGCCGGCCACCGGAGCTGCCGTCGTTCGGGTACAGGTACAGCTCGTGCGAGGCCTTGTCGAAGACGTACAGGTCCTCGGTCCGCCCACCGGTGGCACTGCCCCGGGAGCTGACCTGGAAGGTACGCCACTCACTGCCGTTCGGGCTCTGCGCGGCGGTCGACGCCACGTACGGCGCCCCGCCGGCCGGCAGGACCGCCAGGCCTGACCTGTCCGCCGAGAAGACGTCGGCCCTGCCGTCCCCGGTCAGGTCGTTGAGCACACCGGCGGTCGGCGCCGCCGGCCCTTCGGCGTGCGCCGGCACGGCGAGACCGCCGAGCAGGACCCCCGCCAGTGCGGCCGCCGCCGCGAAGAATCTGCCGCCTGCGCGGCGCGGGGCGCGAACGCGCTCCCCCATACCCCAACCTCCCCTGTGCACCCGGCCCGTGATCACGGGCCGAGGGGGGGCAGGCTATCGCCCGTCAGTTCGCATCCGCCACGCGGTATCCGGCTCCGCGGCCCGCTGACGCCGGCGGGGGCGGCCCCGGTCCTTCGAAGGACCGGGGCCGCCCCGTGCGGATGCGACGGTGCGTCAGGCCAGGGTCTAGTGGTAGGTACCGGTGGCCCAGAGCGGGACGGCGCCGTCGACGTCGTACAGCACCAGGTTGGCGTCGTTCTGCACCACCAGGTACGCGCCCGGGTGGCCCCAGGTCCGGCTCGACCACAAAGGTCGGCCGTCGGCCGCGTAGACCACCACGTTGCCGTCCGCCTGAACGGTCGCAGTGGCCCCCGGGTTGCCCCAGGTTCCGGTCGACCAGACCGGACCGCGGCTGTCGGTGCTGAGCACCAGGTTCCCGTCGGCCTGCATCCGCAGGCGGACCGACGCGTACGGGGGCGTCACCTCGTCATCGCTCCGCAGCACGGTCCCGGCCGACAGCGCCCGGCCTCGGCCGGCCCCCGCCAGATTGCCGGTTCCGGTGGCCCAGATCGAGCCGCCCTCCGGGGGGAAGAGCACGAAGTCGAGGTCGTCCTGTACCACGGCGCGGGCGTTGCGGTGGGTCCAGGTGCCGGAGGCCCACAGGGGTCGGCCGTCGGCGGCCTTCACCACCAGGTTGCCGTCCGACTGCATGGTGACCACCGCACCCGGGTTGCCCCAAGTAGCGGACGACCAGCGGGCGTTGCCGGTGGCCTTGGAGTACAGCACCAGGTTCCCGTCCGGCTGCATCACCAACCGGCCCGCCTTCGACTCCACCGTCTCACCCGACCGCACCGTCCGGCCCGACGGGATCACGGTGCCCCGGGTGTCCACGCCACCGAACCGCGTACCGGTGGACCACAGCAGCGTGTCGACGGCGTCGCGGATCGCCAGGTCGCCGTCGGCCCCGAGCACCATCCGGGCGTCCACGGCACCTTCGGTCCCGCTCGACCAGATCAGGGTTCCGGCCGCGTCCCGGATCGCCAGGCCGCCGTCCCGCCGCATGGCCGCCGACGCACCCGGGTTGCCCTCGGTGCCCGAGGTCCAGAGGACCCGCGCGTTCTGACGTTCGGTCAGCACCAGGTTGCCGTCCGCACCCATGGACAGCACGGTCCTGTCCGCCTCCAGCCGCTCGCCCGCCCCGAGCGAACGGCCCGGAGCGAGCGGCACGCCGAGGGCCTCGTGTGCCGGGTCGTACGTACCCGTCGACCAGACGGCCTTCCCGCCCTTGCCCCGGACGGCCACGTTGCAGTCGGGCCGCACCGACAGGACGGCGGTCCCGGACGGATCCGGCGCGAGCTCCGGAGCGGACCAGTAGACCTGGCCGTCGGGCGTGCGCAGGGTGAGCACGCCGTTCGGCTGGACCACGACGCGGCCGCCCTCGTGCCCCGGGGTACCGCTGGACCAGAGCACCTTGCCGGTGGCCAGCCCGGTGACCACCAGGCTGCCTTCGCGGTCCACCTTCAGGCTCGCACACGCCGAGTAGAGGACGTCCAGGGACCAGGACGGCCCGCTGGAGAAGATCGTGCTCCGCGGTGTCCGGAGGTCGCCGAGCGGCTCCGGTGCTCCGAGCCGGTGGAGGCCGGCCACCGGTGCCGTGCCCCGGCGGACGACCGTGAGCTCGTTCTGGACCGTCGTCACCTCCGAGAGCACGGTGGTCACCAGCTCCGGGTTGCCGTCACCGTCCAGGTCCCCGGGGGAGGAGTGGTGCTCCTCCTCGAAGTACGTGTTGCCCGGATCCCGCAGCGGCGGGACGGTGAGCAGGTCGAACGGTGCGGGCAACGGCCCCGGGCCGGCCGCCGGGTCGGCGGTCAGTGCTCCCCAGACCTGCCGTGACGAGCCGTCACACGGCGCCGTCCCGGCCGTCCGGTCGGCGAGCGCCGTCAGACAGCTGCCGTCAGCGGCGACCAGAGCACCCGTCCCGGTCGGCCGCCACCGCTGGGCGGGGTCGCCGGTGCAGTCCTCGGGTGCCGGCCTGCCGTCGCGCAGGGTCAGGCACCGGCCTGGCTCCCGGAGCGTCCCGTCCGTGCCGAGCCGCCAGCGGGCGGTACCGACGACACAGGTCTTCAGGACCCCGTTGACGTAGCACTGCGCTCCCCCGGCGGCGTCACGCTCGGCGCTCTGCAGCATGAAGAGGGACTTCGGCGAGCGCAGCGGCCCGGTCGGCAGACCGTTCGGTCCGAGCTCCAGCCGGTACTCCGCGATGGCCGCCCCGGGCTCGACCCCGCGCGCCCAGAGGGTCGGCACGCCGCCCACCTTCCCGGGCGCCGCCAGCGTGACCTTGCTCCAGTCACCGGCGCCGAGCTGCACCGGGGCGCCGATCACCGAGCCGGCCTTGCCCGGGTAGTACCAGAGCCGGCTCCCCTCGACCGTGACCAGGTCGGGCATGCCGTCCGCGTTCGCGATGCCGTCGGTGGCCAGCACCTGGGTCGCCGAGTTCCAGGTCGGGTCGTAACCGGTGCAGTCGCTGCCCGCGGCGCAGGTGGCCGGCTTCGCGACCGTGACGACCCGGTCCTGACGGGTGAAGTGCCCAGGAGTACCACCGGAGCCGGCGTCATTGGGGTACAGGTGGAGCTGGTGCGAGTACACGCCGAAGACGAACAGGTCGTCCACCCGGCCACCGGTGGCACTTCCCCGGTGGCTGACCTGGTACTCGAACCACATCCGGCCCTTCGGGCTCTCCGCCATCGAGGCCGCACGGTAGGGCGCTCCTCCAGTGGGGAGGACGTTCAGGTCGTACCCGTTCGCCGAGACGAGGTCGGGCCTGCCGTCGCCCGTCAGATCGTTGATCACGCCGGCCGCGGGTACGGCCGGGCCCTCGGCCTGCGCCGGAACGGCGAGACCACCGGCCAGTACCGCCGCCAGTGCGGCCGCGGCCGCGAATCGTCTGCCGCTCGCGCGGCGCGGGGCGCGAAGGCGCTCCCCCATGTCCCAACCTCCCCGTGTCACCGGGCCCGAGGCACCGGCGGACCGGCCCGTGGGCACGGGCCGAGGGGGGGCAGGTTATCGCCCGTCAGTTCGCACCCGCCACGCAGTATCCGTTCCCGGTTCCCGGGTCTGTGAGACTCGGACCATCCGTGCCCGGACGGGGCACCCGACGGAAGGAGCGGCATGGCGCTCTTCGGCAACGCACACAAGGTGGACCCGGCGGCGGCCGCCCAGGAGTTCGCGCGGCTGCTCGGCCAGGGCGAGCAGATCCACGCCGCCTACCAACTGGTCCGGGACACCTTCCTGTTCACCGACCGCCGGCTGATCCTGGTCGACAAGCAGGGGATAACGGGCAAGAAGACCGAGTACCACACCATCCCCTACAAGAGCATCACCCACTTCGCGGTCGAGACGGCCGGCACCTTCGACCTCGACGCCGAGCTGAAGATCTGGGTCTCGGGCAACCCGCTGCCGATCCAGAAGACCTTCACCAAGGGCGTGGACATCTACGAGGTGCAGGCCATCCTCACCGGCTACGTGGCCCGCTGACGCCGACGGGGGCGGCCCCGGTCCGTCGAAGGACCGGGGCCGCCCCCGCGCGGGTGTGACGGTGCGTCGGACTCGGGGCCTACTTGTGGGTGCCGGAGGCCCAGAGCCGGGCGACGCCGTCGGCGTCGTAGAGGACCAGGTTGCCGTCGTCCTGGATCACCAGGAACGCGTTCGGGTTGCCCCAGGTGCGGGTGGACCAGAGGGCCTGCCCGTCGTCGCCGTAGACCACCGCGTTGCCGTCGGACTGCACCGTCAGGAACGCGCCCGGGTGGCCCCAGGTACCGGAGGCCCAGAGCACCCGGCCGGCGCTGGTGAGGACCAGGTTGCCGTCGGTCTGCATGGTGAGGGCCGGCTGGTCCGCACCGTGGGCGGTCACCGATCCGCCGCTGCCGATCCCGGCACCGGACCAGACCGCGGTGCCGCGCCGGGCGGCCTCCCAGAGGTCGGTGCCCGAGGCCCAGACCGGCTTGGCGGCCGGGGAGTAGAGGACGAAGTCGAGGTTGTCCTGCACCACGGCGCGGGCGTTGCGGTGGGTCCAGGTGCCGGAGGCCCACAGGGCCCGGCCGTCGGCCGCCCGCACCACCAGGTTGCCGTCCGACTGCATGGTGGCCGAGGCGCCCTCGTTGCCCCAGGTCCCGCTGTGCCAACGAGAGTTGCCGGTGGACCTGGAGTACAGCACCAGGTTCCCGTCCGGCTGCATCACCAGCCGCGCCACCCTGGACTCCACGGTGTCGCCCGCACGCAGGGTGCGGCCGGAGGGGATCGTGGTGCCCTGGGCGTCGACACCGGTGTAGTGCGTCCCGGTGGACCAGAGGGCCTTGCTGTCGGTGTCGTACAGCGCCAGGTTGCCGTTCTCGTGGACCAGCAGGCGGGCGCCCTCGGTGCCCCAGGTGCCGCTGTCCCAGAGCGGCGCGCCGACCGTGTCCCGGATCACCAGGTTGCCGTCCGCCTCCAGCGCGACCACCGCACCCGGGTGACCCTCGGTCCCCGAGGTCCACAGCACCCGGGAGGAGCGGCGGTCCGTCAGCACCAGGTTCCCGTCCACGCCCATGGCCAGCGCGGTGGACGCGGTGACCAGCTGCTCGCCGCCCTTCAGCGAACGGCCCGTCAGCAGCAGCGCCCCGTCCGTCTCGTGCGCCGGATCGTACGTCCGGGTCGACCAGAGCGCGGTGCCGTCACCATCGCGGAGCACCACGTTGCAGTCGTCCTGCACCGAGAGCACGGGCAGGCCCGACCCCTCCGGAGCACGGCCCGCAGCGGACCAGTAGACACTGCCGTCCGAGACGCGGAGCGTGAGCGTGCCGTCCCGCCGGACCTCCATCCACCCGGCGGGCGTGTGCGGCGAGTTGCTGGACCAGAGCACCCGGCCGGTGGCCAGCTCGGTGACCACCAGGCTGCCGCCCGGCTCCACCTTCAGGCTGGCGCACGCCGAGTAGTACACGTCGAGCGAGCCGACCTTCTCGTCCGCCGCCAGGGTGGTACGGCGCTTGCCGAGGTCCCCGAGCGACTCGTACCCGCCGAGCGCCGCGAGGCCGCCGACCGGGGCACTGCCCCGGTGCACGACCGTGACCAGGGACTGGGCGCCGGTGGACAACATGGTGGCCAGCAGCTCCGGGTGCCCGTCCCCGTCCAGGTCACCCTGGGAGGAGTAGGAGCGCTCGGCGGAGTACCAGGGGTCGGCCTTGCTCTTCGACGGGAAGGTGAGCATGTCGAAGACCACCGGGAACGGCGCCGGCCCGGACGCCGGGTCCGAGGTGGTCCTGCCCCAGGTCTGCCGCGGCGAGCCGTCGCACGGGGCCGTCCCGGCCTTCCGTTCCGGAAGGACCGTCAGGCAGCTGCCGTCCGCGGTGGCGAGCGCACCGGCGGCGGTGGGCCTCCACTGCTGCCCGGGGAGCCCGGTGCAGTCCTCGGTGCCGAACTTGCCGTCGCGGAGGGTGAAGCAGAGGCCGCCGTCCCGCAGCGTCCCGTCCGTGGCCTCGCGCCACACCGTGCCGCCCTGCGAGCACGGTGCCACCCAGCCCGGGGCGCCGAGGCACTGCCGGTCCCCGTTCTCGGCCCGCTCACCGTTCTGCACCTGGAAGGCGGCCACGGGCGAGTACAGCTGCTTCACCGGCAGGCCGTCCGGGCCGAACTCCAGCCGGTAGGAGACGAGGGCGGTGGTGGTGCCGCGGGGGGCTGACGCCCAGAGCGTCGGCACGCCGCCGACCTTGCCCGGGGCGATCAGCGTGGCTGCGGTCCAGTTGTGGATCCCGAGCTTCACCGGGGCTCCGATGACCGCGCCACCGGCCTTGCCCGGGTAGTACCAGAGCGTGCCCTTCTCCAGCGTGACCAGGTCCGGCATGCCGTCGGAGTTCAGGACCCCGTCGGTGGCCAGCACCTGGCTCACCGCGCTCCAGGACGGCTCGTAGCCCGTGCAGTCCGATCCCGCCGCGCACGTGCCCGGCTTGGCCACCGCGACGGCCCGGTCCTTCTTGGTGAAGTACCCCGGCCGGCCTCCGGAGTTGGCGTCGTTCGGGTAGAGGTAGAGGGTCTTCGGAGTGCTGCTGAAGGCGAAGAGGTCGTCCCCCTTGCCACCGGTGGCGCTGCCCCGGCTGCTGACCTGGTAGGTCGACCAGTCGAAGCCGTCCGGGCTCTGCCCGGTCGCGGACGCCACGTAGGGCGCCCCGCCGGCCGGGAGCACCGTCAGCGATGCCGACGTCGAACCGCCCACCGAGAGCAGGTCCGCCCTGCCGTCACCGGTCAGGTCGCCGGCCACCTTCGCGGTCGGCGCCGACGGCCCCTCCGCGTGCGCCTGCGGCACGGCGAGACCGCCGCCCAGCACCGCCGCCAGTGCGGCCGCGGCCGCGAATCGTCTGCCGGCTGCGCGGCGCGGGGCGCTGATGCGCTCCCCCATGTTCCTGACCTCCCCCGTCTGGGCCGGGCCCTCGGCACCGGCCGTCCGTCCGTCCCGTGATCACGGGCCGAGGGGGGGCAGGTTATCGCCCGTCAGTTCGTATCCGCCACGCGGTATCCCGGAACGCCGACGGGGTGGTCCGGTCCCCTGCGGGACCGGGCCACCCCGTGCGGAGGCGTCGGGCCTACCGCTGCGTGCCGGAGGCCCACAGCGGTGCGCTGTCGACGTCGTACAGCACCAGGTTCCCGTCGCCCTGGACCACCAGGTGGGCACCCGGGTGGCCCCAGGTGCCGGTGGACCAGAGGACCCGGCCGCCGGCGTAAAGCACGACGTTGCCGTCGGACTGCACCGTCACCCACGCGCCCGGGTTGCCCCAGGTGCCGGAGGCCCAGAGCACCCGACCGGCACGCGTGAGGACGAGGTTGCCGTCCTCCTGCATGGTGAGGGCGGTCCCGCTCATGCCCTCCAAGGCCGCCTGGCCGCCGCTCAGCACGGTGGTCGCCCGGAGGACCACCCCACGGCCGGCGCCCGCGTCCTTGCCGGTCCCGGTGGCCCAGGGCCGACTGCCGTCCGTGGCCAGGACCAGCAGGTCGAGGTCGTCCCGCAGCACGAGGCGGGCATTGCGGTGGGTCCAGGTGCCGGTGGACCACAGGGCCCGGCCGTCGGCCGCCCGCACCACCAGGTTGCCGTCCGACTGCATGGTGACCGTGGCGCCCTCGTTGCCCCAGGTCCCGCTGTGCCAACGAGAGTTGCCGGTGGCCTTGGAGTACAGCACCAGGTTCCCGTCCGGCTGCATCACCAGCCGCCCGGCCTTCGACTCCACCGTCTCGCCCGACCGCAGCGTGCGGCCCGACGGGACCACCGTCCCTTCGAGGTCCTCCCCGAGCCGGGTCCCGGTGGACCACAGGGCCTTGCTGTCGGCGTCGTACAGCGTCAGACCGCCGTCCTTCCGCACCAGCAGGCGGGTGCCCTCGGTGCCCCAGGTGCCGCTGTCCCGGAGCGGCGCGCCGGCCGCGTCCCGGATCACCAGGTTGCCGTCCGCCTCCAGGGCGACCACCGCGCCCGGATGGCCCTCGGTCCCCGAGGTCCACAGCACCCGCGCGGACTGACGCTCGGTCAGCACCAGGTTCCCGTCCACGCCCATGGTCAGCGCGGTGGTCCCGGTGGTCAGCTGCTCGCCGCCCTTCAGCGAACGGCCCGTCAGCAGCAGCGCCCCGTCGGTCTCGTGCGCCGGGTCGTACGTCCGGGTCGACCAGAGCGCGGTGCCGCCACCGCCCCGGAGCACCACGTTGCAGTCGTCCTGCACCGTGAGGTGACTTCCGTTGACCGGCGCCGACCAGTAGGTGGTGCCGCGGACGTCGCGGAGCTGCAGCCCGCCCTCGAACGGCATGACGATGCGGCCGCCCACCCGGCCCGGGGTGTTGCTGGACCAGAGCACCCGGCCGCTCGCCAGCTCGGTGACCACCAGGCTGCCGCCCTGGTCCACCCGCAGGCTCGCGCACGCCGAGTAGAGCACGTCGGACGCGTCCACCGGGGACGACCAGCTCACGGTCGTCCGCTTCTGATCGGGCCGGCCGTAGGACACCTGCTCACCGAAGCCGGCGCGCCCGGCGATCGGGGCGGCGCCCCGGTACACGACGAGCGGGTCGCCCAGGGTGGCGAGTTCCGGGTTGCCGTCCCCGTCGAGGTCACCCGGCGACGTGAACTCGCGCGCGTACCCGGTGAAGTGGACGTCCCCCGGCAGCGTGACCACGTCCAGCGGTGCCGGGAGCGGCAGCGGATCGGCGGCCGGGTCCGTGTTCCGCACACCCCAGCGCTGACGGGCCGAGCCGTCACACGGCTCCAGCACGACGGTGCCCGAACGGAGCGTCAGGCAGGCCCCGTCGCCGTTCGCCAGCCCTCCCCCGTCCACCGGCTTCCAGACCCGCGCGTCCTGCTTCACACAGCTGACGTTGGCGAGCACCTCGCCCCCGGCCAGGCAGTTCTCACCCTGGCGCAGCGTCCCGTCCGCGTAGAACTGCCACCCACGCGTGGTCGGCGAACAGGGGGCCACACCACCGGCCTCCATGCTGAAGCACTGGCCGGCACCGGAGGCGTCCCGTTCGCCGTTCTGCAGGACGAAGGTGTCCGCAGGCGAACGGAGCAGGCCGTCGGTGCCGGGGGCCAGCCGGTAGGCTGCGAGGACGGGCTGGTAGAGACCCAGTCGCGCCCAGAGGACCGGCACCCCGCCGACCCGGCCCGGGGCCATGACCGTGACGTCGCGCCAGTCACCGCTGCCGAGCTTCACCGGGGCACCGATCACCGCGCCGCCGGCCCTGCCCGGGTAGTACCAGAGCGTGCCGTTCTCCACCGTGACCAGGTCCGGCACGCCCTCGGAGTTCAGGATCCCGTCGGTGGCCACCACCTGGGTCGTCGAACCCCAGGTCGCGTCGTACCCCGTGCAGTCGGTACCCGCCGCACAGCTCTGCGGCTTGGCCACCCGGACGGCCCGGTCCTTCTTGGTGAAGTACCCGGGCCTGCCACCGGAGTTGGCGTCGTTCGGGTACAGGTACAGCGTGTGCGAGGCCTGGCCGAAGACGTACAGGTCGTCCGTCCCGGTGCCGGTGGCACTCCCCCGCCGGGTGACCTGGTAGCCGTCCCACCGGACGCCCTCCGGGCTCTGCTCCGCCGTGGCCGCCGCGTACGGCGCCCCACCCGCCGGCACCACCCACAGCTCGTGGGTCACGGACACCACGTCCACCCGGCCGTCCCCGGTCAGGTCCCCGCCCGCCGCCACGGCCGGCCCCGAGGGCCCCTCCGCCTGCGCGGACGGTACGGCGAGACCGCCCACCAGCACCGCCGCCAACGCGGCCACCACCGCGAACCTTCCACCGCCGAAGCGGCGCGGGGCGCGTACGCGCTCCCCCATCTCCCAGCCTCCCCTTGCCACCGGGCCCTTGGCACGGGCCGAGGGGGGGCAGGTTATCGTCCGTCAGTTCGTACCCGCCACGGGAATCCGGGTCAGCCGTCCAGCCAGCCGTAGAGGTGGGCGCGGCTGCCGGCCTGGAAGCGGCTGGCGGCGCCGAACTCCTGGAGGATCTCGGCGATGTGGCGGCGGCAGACGCGGACCGAGATGCCGAGCTTGCGGGCGACCACGTCGTCCTTGAGGCCCTGGTCGAGGAGGCGGACGATGGCGCGCTTGACCTCCTGGTCGGCCTCCTCGTAGCTGGAGCGGTCCGGGGTCAGCTCGAAGGGGAGGGCGCCTTCCCAGACCGTCTCCCAACCGGCGTGCAGGTAGCCGAGCAGGGACTCCTCGCGGACCACCAGGGCGGAGGGTTCGTCACCGGTGGTCGGCAGCACGGCCACCGAGCGGTCGAACAGGATCAGCCGGGAGGCCACCCGGCTGACGGTGCGGAACTCGGCGCCGGCCTGGACCAGCTTCTCCAGGTGGCGCCGCATGTAGGGGCGGGTGAGCACGCTGTGCGGGTAGACGGTGCGCAGCCGCAGGCCGCGGGCCAGCGAGGCGGTGGTGCGTTCCAGTCCCTCGTCGAGGGCCTCGGGCGGCGGGAGCACCGGGTGGGCGGTGCGGATCTCCCGTTCGGCGCCGTCGGTCAGGTCGCCGAGGGTGGCCCGGATGACGTCCAGGGAGCGTAGTTGCTCCAGCTGCTCGTGCCGGCCGTGGCCGCCGCGGCGGCGCTGTTCCTGGTAGGCGGCCCGGAAGACCGCCAGCTGCTCCTCGGCCTCCCGGGCCTCCCGCTGGTGACGGCGGATCACGGCGTCGATCGGGCCGAGCAGGTGGGCGGCGGCGGTCTCGGGGGTGCAGGGGACGGTGGCGCCGGTGAGCGGTTCGATCCGGAGCAGACGGGCCGTCACCAGCTCGTCCACGGCGGCCTGTTCGGCGGGGGTGCGGTGGCCGGACGGGAGCCGCCCGTGCTCCAGCGCCTGCCGGTAGAGCTCCGTGTGCAGCGTCCCGAACTCCATGCCGTCCCCTGTCATCCCCGCCCCGCCAACCGCCGACCACCGCTCCGCGCACCCGTCCGTCAGTCCGTCGGATGGAAGAGGCAGGTGGTTCCGGTCGGACGCCACGTCCCGGGGAACGGGCGGGCGGACGCGGCCGTTCCGTCACCACCGTTCCCTCACACCGGCTCCAGCGCCCCGGCACCCCCGGCACCCCCGGCACTCCCGGCACCCCGGCGCCGCCGGACCAGGGCCGACCCGGCCGCCAGTGCCAGGCCCTGGACCGCGACCAGCAGCCAGAACCACGGCGTGCCGCCGCCGTCCCGGCTGGTCAGCGCGTACAGCTGGCCACCGACCACGCCGCTGGCCAGTGCGCCGAGGCCCTGGGCCATCCGGAGCGTGCCGACCGCGGCGGCCGGGCGGTCCGGCAGGGAGTCGAGCGCGGCCAGGTCGCAGCGGAGGAAGACCACCACCTCGCCGAGCGAGACCAGGACGGTGCCGGCCACGATGCCCAGCAGGCCGTGCACCCCGAGCAGGCCGAGGCCGAGCGCGAAGGCGCCGAAGGAGAGCAGCATCGCCCGCCGGAAGGGCAGTGCCCCGATCCAGCGCGAGGCGGGCGGCTGGACCACGATCACCAGCACCGTGTTGAGCAGCAGGAGCAGGCTGTAGACACCGGTGGAGTGGTGGTCGGCCAGGTACACCACCAGGTAGTTCTGGAAGAACATGTAGACGTAGGCGCCGGCCGCGGCGGCCAGCATCGGCGGCCGGAGCAGGGCCTTGAGCAGGACCTCGCGGCGCTGGCCGGGGTCGGCCGGCCCGGGGCGGTCGGCCGGCAGCAGCAGGGCGTGCGCCACCGCGATCCCGGCGAAGATCACCGCGGTGGCGGTGAAGACCGGCACCGGTGCGGTGAGGATCACCGTGCCGGAGATCAGCGGGCCGAGCGCCATGCCGGTGTTGAGCGCGGAGTTGGTGAGCGAGAGCACCAGCGGGCGCCGCTCGGGCCCGGCCTCCTCCACCAGGTAGGCCTTGTTGGCGGGGGTGTAGAAGGCGTCCCCGGCGGCGGTCAGCAGCAGGGCGGCCACTGCCAGCGGGGGCAGCAGGGGCGAGACGGCGAAGAGCGCGAAGCCGGAGGAGCGGACCGTCAGGCCGAGCAGCATGGTGCGGCGCAGCCCGAGCCGCTCGGCCACCAGCGCGCCCGCCATCCCGCCGGAGAACTGCACCAGCGAGGCGGTGCCGATCACCAGGCCGACCAGGCCGAGGCCCAGGCCCAGCCGCTGGTGCAGGTAGACCGACATGAACGGCAGCACCATGAAGCTGCCCAGCGGCAGCAGGAACGAGCTGACCAGGAAGAACCGCAGTCTCCCGGTCAGCGTCGGGGCCTTGCTCTTCACGAACTCCGGTGCGGTGTCGGTCTGTTCAGAAAGAGGGGTGCCAGAGCTGGCCATCGTCGAACTCCACCCAGTAGTTGTCACAGACGGCCCGCATCCCGGCGAAGAGCTGCTCGTGGGTGTCGGCGGTCAGCCAGACCAGCCCGTGCCGGCTGGAGTTGTCCACGGTCTCCGAGAGCTCGGCGCCCGCCTCGATGCGGATCTCGTGGTCCACCACCTCGGGGATGGCGTCCAGCACCTTGGGGTCGGCCACCGCGTGCACCCGGCCGCCCGGCACCACCAGCGAGAAGGCGACCGAGACCCGGCCCTCCGGTGCACCCAACTCGATCCACTGCCCGGTCAGTTCGGCCAGCACGGCGTCGATGTTCGGCAGGCCGGTGGACCACTCGATCATCCTGGAGATGCCCTGGCCACCGACCCGGGTCTGCGACTCGATCACCACGGCCCGGCCGTCCACGTCCACCTTGAGCTCGGTGTGGGCGCAGCCCCACTCCAGCCCGATCGCGTCCAGCAGCCGGTGCGCGGCGGCGGACAGCCGCTCGGCGTGCTGGTCGTACGGCGGGGGCGGCGGCAGCATCAGGTAGTTGTTCACCGTGCAGGGGTCGCCGATCAGCTTGGCCATGGTGACCGCGACCGTCCGGTGCTCGCCGCCCCTGGTCACGGTCTCCACGCTGTAGAGCCTGTCGCCGGGCACGAAGCGCTCGGTGAGGTAGGGCACCTCACCCTGCCAGTCCGGGTTCTCCTCCGCCTCGGCCAGGTCGCGGGCGTTCTTGATCTCGTACACGCCCTCGCTGCCGGCCCCGGCCAGCGGCTTGAGGATCAGCTCGGGGCCGTGCTGCTCCCAGAACTCCCGGAGCTCGGCCCCGGTGCCCACCTTCCGCCAGCGCAGCGCCAGTTCGGGGACGGTGTCGAGCACCGCGCGCATCCCGTCCTTGTACCGGGTGAGCGCCACCGGGCGCAGCGGCAGGCCCTTGACGCCCAGGGCGTCGGCGATCACCGCGGCGGTCTCCAGGCCGTACTCGGTGAAGGAGACCACCGCGTCCAGCGGGTGTTCCCGGTGCAGGGCGCGGGCGTGCACCAGACAGGTGCTGATCTGTTCGACCGAGGCGTGGTGCACGGACAGGCAGTTGTGCTCCAGCCAGCCGTCCCGCCACTGCGCGGCGGTGGTGTCGCCGACGAAGCTGACCCGGTGGCCGACGGCCAGCGCCTTCTCGATCAGTTCCTTCCAACCGCCGACCATCAGCAGGTGGGGCTTGGTCATGGGAGTCCTCCGTCTCCGGTGAGGGGTGCTGAGGCCGGGTCAGCTGACCCGGACGCGGACCAGCCGGGCGGCGGCCAGGGCGTTGTACATGGCCAGTTCGGCGGTCGGGCCCTCGGCGATCACCGAGCCGAAGCTGGCCCGCCAGTCGTGCAGGCTGTCCACCGGCTCGCCGACCACCCGGGCGGAGGCCATCCGGGGCGTGCCGGGGTGGCCGGCCAGCAGCTCGGCGCCGTCGAAGCCGTCGAAGACGCCGGTCCGCGGGGCGTTCAGGAAGACCTCGGCCATGCCGCGCACCGGCGTCAGCTCGGCGTCGATCAGCGCGGGGCGGGTGTCCAGCGCCATGTCGAGGAAGGCCTCGTAGATGTTGGTGTCCAGGGCCTGGCAGATCAGCTCGCCGAGCCGGCCACCACCCAGCCGCGGGTTGACCTCGACCACCTCGGGGCCGTCGGCGGTGAGGATGAACTCGGTGTGGCCGAAGCCCTGGTAGCCGATCCCGCCGAGCACCGAGGAGATCCAGGAGGCCAGTTCGCCCTCCAGGGCCGGCGGCAGCGCGACCGGGAAGGCCTCGCCGTCCTCGCGGAAGTGCGGCAGCGGGGAGAGCAGGCGGCTGGAGATGCCGAGCAGCCTGGTCCGGCCGCCCCAGGTGATGGTCTCCGCGCTGTACAGCGAGCCGGTGAAGTACGGCTCCGCGGTGAGCAGTCCGCCGCGCAGGTGCCCGGCCCGGGCGGCGGCCAGGATCTCCGGCAGGTCGGCCGGGGCGTGGGCGATCCAGACCGCCTGGCTGCCGGTGCCGGAGACGTCCTTGAGCACCGCCGGGTAGCTGAGGCCGGCCGCCGACTCCAGCGCCTCGGGGGCGTGCGGGTCGATCACCACGGGGGCTGCCTTGGAGAGCCCGGCGCCGTGCAGGTGGCGGCGCAACTCGGCCTTGTTCCTGGCCAGTTCGACGGCTGCGGCGGGCTGTGAGGGCAGGCCGAGCTCGGCCGCGACGCGCAGCGAGACCAGGCTGCCGACGTCGGTGGTGCTGATCAGCCCGGCCAGGCCGTCGATGCCGCGCAGCAGGGCGACGACGGCGGCCACGTCGGAGGTGTCGAGGTCGTGCACCACCAGGTGGGCGGGGTCGGAGCGGTCGATCTCGTAGGCGTACTCGGTCCGGTCGGCGGTCAGCAGGTGGAGGGTCCACCCGCGCTCCTTCGCGGCCCGGACCGCGTTGCCGAGCCCGAAGGTGAGCCATTCCAGGGCGGCGATCTGCACGCTGAATCTCCGATCAACGGGATGCGGGACTGCACGGCGGCGTGGGGAGTGAACGGCGGTGCGGGGCCGCACCGCGGTGTGGGGGATGCGGCGAGTATGGACCGCTCGGACCGCGGTTTCCCAGGCCTTCCCGGCCGCATCAACCTGCGTGCAACAAGTGACGTCCGTGCACGGTGCCGTTCTTGACGGACAGTCATCGAAGCAGGTTTTGACGCCTTGACATCAAACCACGTGGTCGGTTTGTATGGGTGAGCGCCGAGCCGTCGCCCGCCCCGTTCGGGCCGTCAACCATCGTTCTTTCCACGCGAGTTGACCAGGAGCCGGCCCTTTCCGCCCGGCGCACCCCAACCCGAGTCACGTCCCGTACGGCACCGCACGGGCAGAGGAGGAGACATGACCAGGACTACCCGCCGCGACGACGACATCATCTGGCACTGAGATGCGGATCCTGACGGCCCCACACGGCCAGGACGCCCCGAGGCAGCCCGGAGCGGACAGCGGCACCGAGGTCTTCGAGACCCTGGAGTCCGAGGTCCGCAGCTACTCGCGGAGGTTCCCCGCCGTCTTCGCCACCGCCCGGGGCGCGGTGCTCACCGACGAGACCGGCCGGGAGTACCTGGACTTCTTCTGCGGTTCCGGCGCCCTCAACCTCGGCCACAACCCGCCCGCCCTCAAGGCCCGGCTGCTGGAGTACCTGGCGGCCGACGGCCTGACCCACGGGCTGGACCTGTTCACCGTCGCCAAGCGGGACTTCCTCACCGCGCTGCGCAGCTCCGTGCTGGCCCCGCGCGGGCTCTCCCACAAGGTGCAGTTCTGCGGCCCGACCGGCACCAACGCGGTGGAGGCGGCGCTCAAGCTGGCCCGCAAGGCGACCGGCCGCAGCACGGTGGTCTCCTTCTACGGCGGCTTCCACGGCGTCTCGGGCGGCTCGCTCGCCGTCACCGGCGACCGGGCCACCCGGGCGGCGGCCGGCACCGAGCTGCACCACACCGTCTTCGTGCCCTACCCCGACGGCCCCACCGGGGAGTTCGACTCGGTCGGGCTGCTGGAGCGGATGGTCGCGGACACCTCCAGCGGGGTCCAGCTGCCCGCCGCGGTGATCCTGGAGCCGGTCCAGTCGGACGGCGGCATCTACTGCGCCACGCCCGAATTCCTGCGCGCCCTGCGGGAGTTCACCGAGCGGCACGGCATCCTGCTGATCGCCGACGAGATCTGGACCGGCTGCGGCCGGACCGGCGACTTCTTCGGCTTCGAGGAGTCCGGCATCGTGCCGGACCTGATCACCCTGTCGAAGTCCATCAGCGGCTACGGGCTGCCGCTCTCCCTGCTGCTGATCGCCCCGCACCTGGACGTCTGGGCGCCCGGCGAGCACAGCGGCACCTTCCGCGGCAACCAGCTGGCCTTCGTCACCGGCGCGGCCGCCCTGCGGTACTGGAGCGACCAGCGCTTCCTCGACCAACTCTCGGCCAACGCCGTGGTGTTGAGCTCCTGGGCGGACCAGGTCCGGTCCGAGACCGGGCTGGCCGTGCGCGGCCGCGGCCCGGCCCTCGGGGTGGACACCGCCGACCCGCGGTGGGCCGACCGGGTCCAGCGGCGCTGCTTCGAACGCGGCCTGGTGATCGAGCGCTGCGGCCGGCGGGACGAGGTGCTCCGGGTGCTGCCCCCGCTCACCATCGGCCTGCTGGACCTCGACCGGGGCCTGGCCCTGCTGCTGGACGCGATCCAGGCCACCGCTCCGGACCGACCGCACCAGGGGGGCCTCGATGGCCGCGACTGACCTGCTCCGCCCGCTCGCCCCGGGACGCCCCGGCCCCGCCGTGACCGGAAGGGTCCACAGCGGGGTGAGCCGGGGCACCCTGGGCGAGCTCTACCAGGGCCCGCACTGGGAGGACGGCGTCCCGCACATCTCGATCGTCTCGCTGCCGGTGGACAAGTTCAGCTGGTGCACCTTCACCGAGGGCGGCGACTCCTTCGACGACAGCGGGCTCTGCGACCGCTCCAAGGCGGCCCGGGCACTGGCCCTGTTCCTGGACCACCACGAGCTCACCATGCCGCCCGGCCGGCTGGAGTACCGCTCCGACCTGGCCGTCGGCAAGGGCATGGCCAGCTCCACCGCCGACATCGTGGCCACCCTGCGCTGCCTGTTCCGGCTGTTCGGTCTGGAGTACCGGCAGTCCGTGGTCACCTCGGTGCTCTCCCGGATCGAACGGGCCGACAGCGTCTTCCTGGACGAGTTCGCGCTCTACCTCAGCGGCGCGCACCGGGTGGTCCGTCCGCTCGGCGCCTCCGTCGGGCTCTACGCCTGCTACGCGGTCGAGGAGGGCACGGTCGACACCGAGGAGGCCGGCCCCGGCCTCCTCGCGCACTACCGGCGGCACCGCTCCGCGTACCGGGACTGCGTGGAGGGCCTGGTCCGGGCCTTCGACGCGGGCGACGCGGCGGGGGTCGCGGCCGGGGCGGCCCGCAGCGCCGCGCTCTCCCAGCTCGCGCTGCCGAAGCTGAGCTTCGACGAGCTGCGGGCCAACCAGTCCGGCTTCGGCGCCGACGGCATGTTCGTCGCGCACACCGGCACCGTCATCGGCTATCTGTTCCGGGCCCGGCCGAGCCAAGCCGCCCACGCGGAGCTCTCCGAGTTCTTCCTCCGCCTGGGCCACCAGTGCCAGTTCTCACAGGTGGGATGGGGAAGTGTCTGAGCGTCAGGTCTTCGATCACATCGCGGACGCGGTCAAGCTGCCGGACCTGGTCCGGATCGACGGGAACGTGGTGGTGGCCCGGTTCGAGACCATGAAGGTCTACTCGGCCATGGCCGCCGTCGAGCACCTGCTGGCCACCGGACGGGTGAAGCCCGGTGACACCCTGATGGACAGTTCCAGCGGCACCTACGCCTACTCGCTGGCGCTGGCCTGCCACAAGTACGGCATGAAGTGCCGGGTGGTCTGCTCCACCAAGGTCGACCCGTCGGTCCGGATCCAGCTGGAACTGCTCGGCGTCGAGGTCGACCAGGTGCCCATCCCGCCCGGCCCGATGGTGGACAAGATGGACCTGGAGGTCCGGCTCCGGCGGATCGACGAGATCCTGGCCACCCGGGACGACGTGTTCTGGATGCAGCAGTACCACGCCGACTACCACTACCTCGGCTACCGCGAGGCCGCGGAGATGATCCACCGCCAACTGGGACCGGCCCCCGTCACCCTGGTCGGCGGCGTCGGCTCCGGCGCCTCCACCGGCGCACTCACCACCTACCTGCGCGAACTGCGGCCGGACACCGAGCTGGTGGGCATCCAGCCGTTCGAGAGCGTCACCTTCGGCAGCGAGCCGGTCGAGGACCCGGTGGCCTCCATCTCCGGCATCGGCAGCCCGGTGTACTTCGGCAACGTCCGCTACGCGCTCTACGACCGCATCCACTGGATCGCCCACCAGCAGGCCGTCTCCGCCACCATCGAGCTCTACCGCCGGCACGCCGTCTTCGGCGGCATGTCCTCCGGCTGCGCCTACCTGGCCGCCGAGTGGGAGGCCCGGCGCGCCCCCGGGCGGCAGATCGTCTTCATCGCCGCCGACACCGGCCACCGCTACCTGGAGACCGTCTACCGCCACCACGCCGAGGCCGTCCCGGTGCGCGGCCTGGAGCCCAAGGTGATCGGATCCCTGGAGGAGCTCGCGCTGCCCTGGTCGGTGATGGACTGGAACCGCAGCCCGTACGAGGTGGCCCGCCGGGAGCTGCCGTGCTGAGCACCGCCCTCCGGCACCGACACCCCGGCCCCGCGCCCTCCCGGGAGGACGGGCGCGGGCCCACCGCCGTGGTGGCCACCACCCCGTCCGACTCGCACAGTTGGAACCTGGTCTTCCTCCAGCTGCTGCTGGAGGAGCTCGGCTACACCGTGCACAACCTCGGCCCCTGCCTGCCCACCGAGGACCTGGTGGCCGGCTGCCGCGAGCACCGGCCCGACCTGCTGGTGCTCAGCTCGGTCAACGGCCACGGCCTGATCGAGGCCCCCGACGCCGCCCGGGCCGTCCGCGGGGCCGGCCTGACCGACCTGCACGCCGTGGTCGGCGGCAAGCTGACCACCGACGGGACGCTCGACCCCGGGCAGTACCGGGCCCTGCTGGCGGCCGGCTTCGACGCCGTCTTCACCCCGGAGCGCTCCGCCCTGGAGTTCGCCGAACACCTCCGGTCCCTGCAAGCACCGCAGGATCAGCGGGAGTTGGCCGAGGGCGCGGTCCGATGACCACGACCTCCGCCGCCCTGCGCCCCTTCGGGCCGGAGCTGCGCTCCGCCGCCGGGCTCACCGTCCAGACCAGGATGGGCTTCTCCGACCCGGCCCGGATGCGGAGCGGGCTGCTCGCGGTCCGCGACAGCGGCACCCGGTGCCTGGGCACCATCACCCTGGACAGCTTCACCCGCACCGGGCAGCACGACCGGGCCCGGGCCGCGCTGGCCTCCGGACAGCCGCTGAACGGCTACCCGCTGGTGGCCCACGGCGCCGAACGGACACGGGAGTTGCTCGCCGGAGTGGCCGGCCCCGGCTTCCCCGTCCAGGTCCGGCACGGCTCGGCCCGGCCGTACCGGATCTTCGAGACCATGCTGGACGCCGGGATCACCGCCACCGAGGGCGGGCCGGTCTCCTACTGCCTGCCGTACAGCCGGGTGCCGCTCGACCAGGCCGCCGAGGAGTGGGCCCGGGCCTGCGAACTGCTCGCCGCCCACCCCGAACCGGTGCACCTGGAGACCTTCGGCGGCTGCATGCTCGGACAGCTCTGCCCGCCCGACCTGCTGGTGGCGCTCAGCGTGCTGGAGGCGATGTTCTTCGCCGAGCACGGGCTGCGCAGCGTCTCGCTCAGCCACGCCCAGCAGACCCACCCCGGCCAGGACGCCGAAGCCCTGTACGCGCTGCGGGAGTTGGCGGACGAGTACCTGCCGCCAGAGGTGAGCCGGCACGTGGTCGTCTACACCTACATGGGCGTCTACCCGCAGACCCCCGGCGGCGCCGTCCGGCTGCTGGAGGACAGCGCCCGGCTGGCCGCCGCCACCGGCAGCGAACGGCTGATCGTGAAGACCGTCGCCGAGGCGGTCCGGATCCCGACCGTGGCGGAGAACGTCCAGGCACTGCGGCACGCCGAGGCCGCCGCCCGCACCCCGGGCACCGTGCTGCCCGACAGCTCCGCCACCCCGGCCAACGCCCGGCGGCTGATCGAGGCGGTGCTCGCGCTGGCGCCCACCGTCCGGCGCTGCCTGGTGCTCGCCTTCCGGCGCGGCCTGCTGGACGTCCCGTACTGCCTGCACCCCGACAACGCCAACCTGGCCCGGGCCGCCGTCACCCCGAGCGGCCGGCTGGTCTGGCGCTCCACCGGACGGATGCCGATCCGGCCGGACGCCGCCGGGGCGGGCGGCGGCCGGGTCCGGGCCGCCGAGCTGCTGGAGATGCTCGCCCACGTCCAGCACCGCTACGACCGGCCCGCCACCACGGCCGACCCCGTCCCCGACCCCGCACTCGACCCCGCTGCGGCCAACCCGCCTGCGGAGAAGGAGGGTTCACCCCACCATGCCCACGTCTGAGTCGCCGGACGCGCCCCGGATCGCGATCGTCGGCGCCACCGGCGCCGTCGGCACCACCCTCGCCCGGCTGATCGAGGAGCGCGGCTTCGCGTACCGCTCCGTCAGCCTGGTCGCCTCGGCCCGCTCGGCCGGCCGGGAACTCCCGCTCGACGGCGCCGCCCACCCGGTGCACGCCCTCGACGGATTCGACTTCTCCACCGTCGACCTGGCCTTCTTCTCGGCCGGTACCGGCACCAGCCAGGAGTGGGTGCCCGCCGCCACCGCCGCCGGCGCTCTGGTCATCGACAACACCAACGCCTTCCGGATGGACCCGGACACCCCGCTGGTGGTGCCCCAGGTCAACCCGGAGCAGCTGGACCGCCGGCCGGTCAGCGGCGTGATCGCCAACCCCAACTGCTCCACCATCCCGCTGGTGCGGCTGCTCCGCCCGGTCCAGCACGCGGCCGGCCTGCGGGAGGTGGTGGTCTCCACCTACCAGGCCGCCTCCGGCCGCGGACTGACCGGCATCGAGGAGCTCCGGGAGGACACCCGGCGCGCCCTGGCCGAGCCCGGACAGGAGCCGCTGGCCAAGGAGTTCACCCCTTCCCTGGCCTTCGACGTCCTGCCCTCCATCGACCGCCCGCTGGCGGACGGCTTCACCCTGGAGGAGCAGAAGATGCGCCAGGAGTCGCAGAAGATCCTCGGCCTGCCGCACCTCGACCTGACCGCCACCTGCGTCCGGGTGCCGGTGGTCAACGGACACAGCGAGGCCGCCCTGGTCCGCACCGAACGCCCGCTGGAGCGCGCCGAGTTGGTGGAGCTGCTGGCCGCCGCCGAGGAGGTCACGGTGCACGACCGGGAGCTGCTCGGCGCCTTCCCCACCCCGCGCACCGTCGGCGACCGGCCCGACCACGTGCACGTCGGCCGGATCCGGGTCACCCCGCAGGACCCGCGCTCGTTCTGGCTGTGGATCGTCGCCGACAACCTGCGGATCGGTGCCGCGCTCAACGCGATCCAGATCGCCGAGGAACTCCGCCGCCGGGGGACGCTGTGACCCCTCGCCAACACCCGCCCGTGGTGCTCAAGTTCGGCGGGTCCAGCTTCCGCGACCTCACCGACTACGGACGGATCGCCGACTACCTGGCCCACCGGGTGCGCGACCTGCACCGGCCACTGGCCGTGGTGGTCAGCGCCATGCCCGGCGAGACCGAAGGCCTGCGCGAGCGGCTCACCGAGGTCCACCCGCACCCCGCCGAGGAGAACGTGGCCGGCCTGCTCACCCTGGCCGACACCGTCAGCGCCCAGCTGCTGACCGCCGCCCTCGACCGGCGCGGGCTGCGCGCCGCCGTCCTGGTCGGCCACCAACTCGGCCTCACCACCGAGGGATCCCCGATGTGGGCCACCCTCACCGGCATCGACCCCGCCCCGCTGCGGGAGGCGATGGCCGGCGCCGACGTGCTGGTGGTCCCCGGCGGCCAGGCCGTCGACACCGCCGGCCGGCCCAGCTGGCTCGGCAAGAACAGCTCCGACCTCACCGCCGTCGCGGTGGCCGCCGCGCTCGGCGCCACCGACTGCGAGATCTTCTCCGACGTGGACGGGGTCTACGACTGCGATCCCCACCTCGTCCCCGCCAGCACGCTGCTCCCCGAACTCTCCTACCGGGACGCCGGACGGCTCTCCGCGTACGGCGCCAAGGTGCTGCACCGCCGGGCCGTCGCGCTCGCCGAGGAGCACCGGATCACCCTGGTCTGCCGGGGCAACCGCGGCCCCTACCCCGTCGGCACGGTGATCGCCGGCACCGGTGCCCCCGCCGCCGTGGTGGTGCTCAACCGGCGCTCCGGCGCCCTGCTGCACCCCACCGCCGACCGGGCCGCCGAGACCGCCGCCCTGCTCAACGGGGCCGGCATCGAGGCCTTCGCCGCCGCCACCGCCCAGGGCCCCTGCGTGGTGGTGGCCGGCGGCTACGTCGACCTGGCCGCCACCGGCACCCGGCTCGGCCTCCCCGAAGGACGGCCCGGCGGCGTCCCCGTCGTCACGGTCCGGGGCGACTCGGCCGAGGTCCGGCTCGCCGCCGACGAGACCGCCGCCGTGGAGCTCGCCCGGCAGCTGCACGCAGAACTGACGTCCACTCACCCGCAAGGAGTCGAACGGCCATGACCATCCAGCTGATCGGACCGACCGCCACCACCTTCGGCCGGCTCGACCTCACCGACCGGGACCGGGACCTGCTGGCCGAGCCCCTGCTCGCCCTGCCCGACCCCAGCACCGACCTGGACACCTCCGGCGCCGCCCTGCTCCAGGCCTTCGCCGCTCTCCCCACCCAAGTCCTGCGCTCCGTCCTGGACTTCGGCCGGCACCCGGACACCCCCGGCGTCATGCTGATCACCAACCTGCCCACCGACCCGGCCCTGCCGCCCACCCCCACCGACGGCGGCCCCGCCCGCGACAAGACGAGCCACGTGGCGGAGGGCGTGCTGCTCGGACTGTCCGCACTGCTCGGCGAGCCGATCGGCTTCCGCACCGAGAAGGCCGGCCGGGCGGTCCACGACGTGGTGCCGGTCAGCCACGGCGCCACCACCCAGACCAACCAGGGCTCCAAGGTCTTCCTCAACTACCACAACGACATCGTCTACGACGCCAGCGGCCGCTACGACGTCAGCAACCCGGACTTCCTGGTCCTGCACTGCCTGCGCCAGGACCCGGACGGCGAGGCCGTCACCTACTACGCCGACGCCCGCGACATCCTGGCCGCCCTCGACGAGCCCACCAAGGACGCCCTGCGCGCCCCCGAGTTCCGCCTCAACGCGCCCGGCAGCTACTGCCGCGACGTCGCCCGCCGCGAGCAGGTCCTCTCCGTCCCCGTCCCCCTGGTCCACGGCCCCTGCGAGGCCCCCGAGATCGCCGTCTCCGCCAACGGCGTCCACCCCCTCACCCCCCGCGCCGAAGCCGCCTTCACCCGCCTCCAGGAGACCTGCCGCGACCCCCGCGTCAGCCACGCCGTCCACCTCGCCCCCGGCCACGCCCTCCTGGTCAACAACCGCAAGGGCCTGCACGCCCGCTCCGTCTTCACCGCCCGCCACGACGGCACCGACCGCTGGCTCCAGCGCTCCTACGTCCGCCGCGACACCTGGTCCCTCCGCGAACGCTCCGTCCCGGGCGCCCGCCGCGTCTTCGACTGACACCCGACGGCCCCGCCCCCACCTGCGGATGTCCGTTCGAATCGGGCGGGAGGGGGCGGTTCGGCACGGTTCGGGAAGGTCATCCGGGCCGGGGGGAGCCACTGGTGACGAAGTCTCAGGAGCGCGATTGCCCCCCGGCCGCGGAGCGGAGGAGAGTCGGGGCGACGGGTGACCTCTGATCCCGAATGCCTGAATCTTCCGAAATGGAGCAGCGACCGTGACCAACGTCGCCATCATCTACTACTCGTCCACCGGCCACGTCCACAAGCTGGCGGAGGAGGCCGCGTCGGCCGCCGAGAAGGCGGGCGCCGAGGTCCGGCTGCGCAAGGTCGCCGAGCTGGCCCCCGAAGCCGTGGTGGCGTCCAAGCAGGAGTGGGCGGACCACGTCGAGGAGACCAAGCACGTCCAGGAGGCCTCGCTCGACGACCTCGACTGGGCCGACGTGATCCTGTTCGGCACCCCGACCCGCTTCGGCCTGCCGGCCGCCCAGCTCAAGCAGTTCATCGACACCGCCGGTGGCCTGTGGTTCCAGGGCAAGCTGGTGAACAAGGTGGTCTCCTCCTTCACCTCCACCTCCACCCTGCACGGTGGCCAGGAGAGCACCCTGCTCGCGCTGAACAACACCTTCTACCACTGGGGCGCCATCATCGTGGCCCCCGGCTACTCGGACGGCATCCAGTTCGCCCCGACCAACGGCAACCCGTACGGTGCGAGCCACGTCTCGAACAACCAGGTCGGCACCCCGAACGACGAGAACCTGGGCGCGATCGGCTTCCAGGCCCGCCGCGCGGTGCAGATCGCCACGGCGCTGAAGGTCGGCCTGGCCGCTTCCTGATCCAGCGTCATTCGCAAGGCCCCGCAGAAGCGGGGGGGGGGGGGCCGGGGGGGCCCCCCCCCCCCGGGGGGGTGGCCCCCCCCCCCCCCCCCCCCCCCGCCCCCACCGAGGGGGAGAGGACACAAAACCCCCCCCAAAAAAACAAAGCCACCCCCGCGC